>NZ_JRVL01000041.1:0-35170 GCF_054823985.1 Acinetobacter sp. GN11
TCACAATGCAGCTATCGAAGAGCGTACAAGCACTCAACAAAAAGTGACGTACAACCTATTGCATTAATGAGAGAGAACAGAATGCGCTTAAATACACGTCAAATCGCAATTGCGTTAGCAGTAACTGGGGCAGCTGTAGCAACGACTGCAAATGCAGCTCGTGATACGATTCAAATTGCTGGTTCTTCAACTGTACTACCATTTGCCAGCGTTGTAGCTGAAGAGTTTGGTAATACATTCCCTCAATTTAAAACTCCTGTAGTTGGTTCTGGCGGTTCTTCTGCTGGTTTGAAACAATTCTGTCAAGGCGTTGGCGATAACACAATCGACGTTGCTAACGCTTCTCGTAAAATTAAAAGCACTGAAATTGAAGCTTGTAACAAAGCTGGTGTAAAACAAATTCAAGAAATCAAAATTGGTTACGACGGTATCGTATTTGCGTCTAACTCACATAAAGCAGCTTATAAATTAAAACCTTACCATGTGTTTGCTGCGTTAGCTGCACAGTTACCTTCAAAAGGTAAGTTGGTTCCAAACCCATATACAAACTGGAACCAGATTGATAAATCACTTCCAAACGAACCAATTACTCTTGTAATTCCTGCATCTAACCACGGTACTCGTGAAGTTTTCCAAGAGAAAATGGTTGATGCTGGTTGTGAATCATATGAATACTTCAAGAGCCTAGATAAAGATGCTCAGAAGAAAGCATGTTCGACTTTCCGTAAAGACGGTCGTGTAATTGAAATTGCTGGTGACTACACAGAAACATTGGCTCGCTTAAAGACTTCTCCAAGTGCAGTAGGCGTGTTTGGTTTAAGTTTCTATGATATGAACCGTGACAAGTTGCGTGTAGCTACAGTAAACAACGTTCTTCCATCTGAGAAAACAGTATTGAACGGTACATATCCTGTATCTCGTCCATTGTTCTTCTACGTGAAAGGCGAACATTTAAAATCAGTTAAAGGCTTACCGCAATATGTAGAATATTTCGTAAGCAAAAAAGCAACAGGTAAAGGTTCTAAAGCTGAACGTGATGGCTTAATCGCAATGTCTGATGCTGAACGTGCAAAAGTATTGGCTGACTTTAAAGCAGGTAAAACTGTTAAATAAGTTAGTTTGAATAGGGGCTGGTGATCTTGAGAGTTCATCAGCCTTTTTGTCTAACTTGTTTTTTCCAAATTATGACAATTGAGAAAACAGTGGAGAGTACATGAATCTGCTACTTATCGGTGTGTTGTTAGCCCTTGTGGCAATCGCATATCAACTTGGGCTAAGAAAGAGCCGTAGCCTAGCAGGTAAGGGAAGCAACTCGGCGATGTTACATTCTCGTCCTGGTTATTATGGTGCACTGGTTGGTCTTTGGTGCGGTATCCCTGCTTTTTTAATTTTGATCATTTGGAGCTTGGTTGAACCAAGTATTTTAAACCATATTATTTTTAATAATATTCCCGCGTCTATAAGTGCTTCACTTGATGAAGCTGGCAGAAGTGTATTAGTTGATCGTGTTCAAGCGATTGCTTCTGGTTTTGGGGTAAGTGATAAACCGGCAGCCTATGAATTAGCAGCTGCACAACAGTTCGCAAAATTTCAAACCATTGGCTCTTTTGCCAAATTTGCTGTTGTAGTTTGTGCAGCTTTACTGGGTTTAGTGTGGGCAAAGAAAAAGATTAATCAACAATATCGTGCGCGTAACCAAGTTGAACGTGCCATTAATGTTGCTTTGATTTTATGTTCTGGCGTTGCGATTTTAACAACCATCGGTATTGTGATGTCGATGTTTGGCGAAGCAATGCACTTCTTCCGTTTTGTAAGCCCGCTTGATTTCTTCTTTGGAACAGAGTGGAACCCAGGCTTTAGTACTTCGGGTAATGTTGAAGGCAGTTATGGTTTATTGCCATTGCTTTGGGGCACACTCATGGTCAGCGGCATTGCTTTACTCGTTGCCGTACCAATTGGATTAATGATTGCTATTTATTTAGCTGAATATGCGTCTTCGTCTTTACGCTCATGGGCAAAACCGGCGATTGAAGTTTTAGCTGGTATTCCAACAATTGTTTATGGTGTTTTTGCCATGATGATTATTGGTCCATTTTTCAAGACAGCTGGTGCTTACGTTGGCCTTGAAATTAACGCGACCAGTGCTTTAACTGCTGGTTTCGTGATGGGGATTATGATTATTCCGTTTGTTTCTTCTTTATCAGACGACATTATTACCCAAGTCCCTCGTGCACTACGTGACGGTTCTTTAGGACTTGGAGCAACGAAGTCAGAAACAATTCGTCAAGTTGTTTTACCTGCTGCGTTACCGGGTATTACGGGCGCCTTTTTGTTAGCTGTTTCTCGTGCCGTAGGGGAAACCATGATTGTGGTTTTGGCAGCAGGCAACAGCCCACTTTTACATGCAAATCCATTTGAAGCTGTTTCGACAGTGACCGTTACGATCGTAAAACAGTTAACTGGTGATACTGACTTTGCCAGCCCACAAGCTTTGGTTGCATTCGCGTTAGGTCTGACACTCTTTGTGATTACCTTATGTTTAAACATTGTTGCACTGTACATTGTGCGTAAATACCGTGAGCAATACGAATGAGTACATCAAATACATCGTCTCCTATGGATCAGAACGTATTTGATCCAAAAGCTGCTGCTGAATCACGTGAACGACGTAAACAGGTCATCCAAAAATCTTTGGCTAAGCGTCACCGCAAAGAAAGAGCTTTTCGTTATGCTGGTTTCTCGGCAGTCGTAATTGGACTTGCATTCGTTGCGCTATTGTTTAGCAGTATTTTGGCAAAAGGTTTACCTGCTTTTTGGCAAACAAGCATGAATGTTCCAATTTACTTCGATCCGAAGGTGATTGATGCAGGTCCTTTACCTGTTCGTGGGCAGGGGGAAACACCTGCGCATTATCAAGAGCGTTATATCGACTGGCAAACCAAAATGGGTATGGTGGATTGGGACGGTATTATCGTAAATGGAATGATTGCTAAGGACCCAGCACTTGCTAGTCAACGTGATCATTTAAGTAGTCTTTATGCAAGTTCTGAGGCTTATCGTTTACGTGACATGGTTTTTGCAGACCCATCACTCATTGGTAAAAAAGAAAATATTAATTTCTTGGGTGATGCCAATGTCGATGTCTGGTTAAAAGGTAATATTGACCGTTCATTGCCAGATGATCAGCAGCAACTTGAACCTGAAGTTCGTAAACTTGCAGATGATTTAAAGGCAAAAGGTGTTCTTGAAAATACGTTCAATTTGAACTTGTTTAAGAATCCGGACTCTCGTAGTTCACCAGCAATTAGTGGTCTTGCAGGTGCATTCATGGGTTCATTGTTTATGATGCTGATTGTGATCATTATTGCAATTCCGATTGGGGTTGCCAGCGCAATCTATCTTGAAGAATTTGCTCCAAAAAATATTCTTACAGACATTATTGAAGTCAATATCAATAACCTTGCTGCTGTTCCTTCAATTGTGTTTGGTTTACTCGGTGCAGCAATTTTTATTGGCTGGATGCATTTACCTTTATCTGCTCCGTTTGTCGGTGGCTTAGTTTTAAGTTTAATGACATTACCAACCGTCATTATTACGACACGTGCTTCATTAAAAGCAGTGCCACCTTCTATTCGACAAGCTGCACTTGGTTTGGGAGCTTCTAAGTTTCAGACTATTTTCCACCACGTTTTACCATTAGCTTTACCAGGCATTATGACAGGGTCGATTATTGGTGTTGCCCATGCGCTTGGTGAAACTGCACCTTTACTTTTAATTGGAATGAGTGCATTCGTTGCAAGTATTCCAACAACTCCATTTGATCAATCAACGGCTTTACCTGTCCAAGTTTACTTATGGCAAGGTAATGAGTTGCGTAACTTCTTCGAAGGCCGTACTGCCGCTGCGATTATCGTACTACTTGCACTATTGATTGGTTTAAACAGTCTTGCAATTTGGTTACGTAAAAAGTTCGAAGTGCGTTGGTAATAGAGGATAAATTATGAATACTATTGATATTACGAATTCCTTAGAAAAGGATAAGTTAGTGAACACTGAACAATCTCAATTTACAGATAAATCGCAGAATCATGGCACTTCGTATGTTTCGCATTTTGAACCACACACTTCAAAAAAGCAGAACTCAACCGAAATCAAAATTAGTGCACAAGATGCCCATGTTTATTATGGTGATTTTGAAGCGATTAAGGGTATTGACCTCGATATTTATCAAAACGAAGTTATTGCCTTTATTGGACCTTCTGGTTGTGGTAAATCGACCTTTCTTCGTACGATAAACCGCATGAATGACACCATTGATGGTTGTCGTGTAACAGGTAAGATTACACTCGATAACCACAATATTTATGATCCGAACCTTGATGTCGTATTATTGCGTGCTCAGGTTGGTATGGTATTCCAAAAGCCAAACCCGTTCCCTAAAACTATTTTTGATAATGTGGCGTATGGCCCGAAACTTCATGGTCTAGCGCGTAATAAATATGATCTTGAAGAAATTGTTGAAAATAGCTTGCGTAAAGCGGGTCTATGGGACGAAGTGAAAGATCGTTTAAATCAACCGGGTACTGGTTTATCGGGTGGTCAGCAACAACGTTTATGTATTGCCCGTACCATTGCAGTAAGTCCTGAAGTGATTTTAATGGATGAGCCATGTTCTGCGCTTGACCCAATCGCAACAGCAAAAATTGAAGAATTGATTTCTGAATTGTCGAATCAATATACAATTGTCATTGTGACTCACTCAATGCAACAGGCGGCACGTGTGTCTGATCGTACTGCTTATTTCCATTTAGGTGATTTGATTGAAGTTAACTCAACTGAAAAAGTCTTTACTCAACCAGACCATCAGTTGACGGAAGCCTATATTACTGGACGATTCGGTTAACTAATCATCCATACAAAAAAAGAGCCATGTGCTCTTTTTTTTATTTTATAAATGAAAATGAATCTATTTTGCAAAAACGCTATTGAATTTTGGTCAAAAGGACCACATCTTAAGGCTATAAAAGATAACTTATGAGCTTAGAATTTTATGTTATTCCATTTGCCTAAACTCCCTGCAGAAATACGTGTTAGTCATTTAAATGCACGTGTAAATGAACAGAGAAAAAAAATTGCACAAACAACTGCAAGCCGTTTAGAACTTTTACAATTGGCTCAACAACTTGCTAAAGAAGCTAGAATTCGCCGTAAAAATAACCAGAAAATCTTTGTTTTAGATTTTAAGGGTGATATTCAAGCTTCAGCAGTTGAGAACATACGAGAAGAAATTACCCTCATTTTAGCAACTGCTAAAGCAGGTCGTGACCGTGTTGTGGTTCGCCTTGAAAGCCCTGGTGGCATGGTACATGGCTATGGTCTAGCAGCAGCTCAATTGGTACGCTTACGCGATGCAGGTTTCCATCTGACGATTTGTGTAGACAAAGTGGCAGCAAGTGGCGGCTACATGATGGCATGTATCGCGAATGAAATTATTACAGCGCCATTTGCTATTGTGGGTTCAATTGGTGTGGTTGCTCAGGTTCCAAATTTTAATCGTCTTTTAAAACAACACAATGTGGATTTTGAGCTTTACACAGCAGGGCAGTATAAGCGTACTGTGACCATGTTTGGTGAAAACACCCCTGAAGGTAAAGCGAAGTTCGAAGAAGAGCTTCAACAAACTCATGTGTTATTTAAACACTTTGTTGAAAAGTATCGACCACAACTTAATGTTGATAAAGTTGCTACAGGTGAACATTGGTATGGTGAAGATGCGCTTAATCTGAACCTTGTTGATAAATTACAAACATCTGATGAATATCTATTAGCTTTATTACCACAACATGATGTCTATGTAATTAACACACGTAAGAAAGCAACCTTGGGTGAAAAGTTAGGTTTGCAAGCGGCACAAATGGCAGATAGCTTGATTCCCGCTGTAATGAATAAAGTTGTAGATAGCTTGGCCAAAGCCAATTCAACCTTAGTTCAAATACGCGATACTAGATTTTAATTAAGCTAAATTTTGAAATAGAGAGTGCCTACATAGGTGCTCTTTTTTTATGTGAGTGATGAAAGAAATTTGATTAATATTTGTTTAAGTTTCAATTGTAAAAGTTATAGTTAACTTTTCACTTTTGAGCTTTTGTGATGTCAAAAACATGGTCACACATTGATATTCTGATACGCATTTTACATATCATTATTATACTTGGCTTTATTGGTGCTTACTTTACCGGAGACAATGAAGATCTGCACCAAGTCCACATGATGTTTGGGTACATACTTCTTATTAGCATTACCGTGCGAGTGATCTGGCACTTTTTGAGTCCACATATTTCAAGTACAACACCGTTTGGCATTAAAAAGCGAAGTAGTGTGGCAATAAGTGCGATCAAAAAATCTTTAAGCCATGCAAAATTTAAGACGATTTTTTCTAAAAATTCAATTCATTCAATCAGCATTGCACTTTTTCAATTTTCAATTGTACTTATTTTTCTCGTAATTCCAATTGTGGTGGGACTAGGATATGCGACTGAGCATGTTAATTTTTCTTTGAAAGACTTACATGAATTTTTTGCAAACTTGTTTTTAGCGTTGGTTTTGTTGCATGTTTCAACTCTTATTCTAAATAGCATTTTCGCAAAACGTTTTCAGGGCTGGAGCATGCTAAAAATCACCCTATCAGATGCGAAAATAACTAAATTTGCCACTTTATGTCTTTTGATTCTGATAGGTGCTTTTAGCTTTTTTTACTTACAAATGTAAATGATGGCCTTAATATATGAGAAATTTAGTAAATACTAGAACAGGGTGATATTTAAGGTTTATATGAGTTTTATGAGAAATAGATATTTTAATTAAAAGTCAAAAATAATTATTGATAAACATGCTTTTTGAATTGTGATAAACACATGGTTTTGATATTTTAAACAGCAATAAAATAGCTTTTAGATGAATCATTTAAAAAGTTAGACATTTAAAAATATAACTGAAATTCAGGATAGGAAATAATGACAAGAATAATTGTGGCATCCAAAGAGGGTTTGGACGTTCTGCAAGATGGTCAGCTCAATAAAGTGGTTTTAAACCAACCTACTATTATTCAAATTGGTGTAAGTCAAAAAGATATTGCATCAATGGAAAAGCAAGGTGGAAGTCTTATCATCCATTTAAAAAATGGAGAAACTCTTGTTTTAGAAAATTTCTTTAATGAAGCAACAAATACAACAGACCATTCACTTGTTTTTCCGACTGAACATGGAAAATTTGTTGAAGCACAATTCGATGCACAAGGTAAGGTTATAGATTATACAGGTCTAAACCATGTCACAGATTTAGCCTATACAAGCACTAGTCAACCAGCTTCATCAATGGCAGTTGATGATTCTCCAACCTTTTCGATGGGCAATGTGTTAAAAGCTGGCTTAGCAGTTTTAGCTGCTGAAGGTTTATACCTTTGGGCTTTTGATAAAGATGACAAAGATGATTCATCATCGGCGCCAGATTTACTTGCACCTAATCAGCCAACAGCTACTCTGGCTGATGACACTGTTACAGTCACTGGTAAGGCCGAGGCTAATGCAAAGATTTACATTCAGGATGCGAAGGGGCAGATTCTTGCTTCTGGTACTGTCGATAGCAATGGTAATTTTACAATTAAACTTGATAAGCCTTTGGTAAATGGTGAGAAAGTAGCTGTTATTGCACAAGATGCTGCTGGTAATAATTCTAAAGCAGCTGTTGTTACTGGTACTAAAGACACAATTGCGCCAGATGCTCCTCAGGCTCAATTAAATGAAGATGGTTCGATCTTAGATGGTAAAACTGAAGCGAATGCTACTGTAAATGTCTATGATGCTAGCGGAAAATTATTAGGAACTGTAAAAGCAAATTCAGATGGAATTTTTTCTTTAAAACTAACTCCACCTTTGACTAGTGAAGCGGGTGGTAAAGTCATTGCTCAGGATGCTGCCGGAAATAAATCTGAAGCAACTCCGATCTTTGCTGGAAAAGATACTATTCCGCCAGCGGCTCCTTTAGTTGAAGTAAATAAAGAAGGAACAGTGGTTGAAGGAAAGACAGAGGCTAATGCAAAAGTTCAGATAAAAGATGCTGATGGTAAGGTCATTGGAACTGGTACAGCAAATGCGCAGGGTGAATTTCAAATTACGCTTTCTTCTGCCTTAAAAGAGTCACAAAAGGCGACAATCATTGTTGAAGATGCAGCGGGTAATAAATCTAAGCCTTTAGACGTTACTTCTGGTTATGACACTGTAGCGCCAGATAAACCTACAGCTCAAGTGAATGCAGAAGGAACTTCTGTTACTGGTACAGCTGAAGCCAATGCAAAAATAGAAATCAAAAATTCAGCAGATAAGGTTATTGGTACTGGCACAGCAGATGCGAATGGAAAATTTATAATCGCTATTTCTCCTGCTTTAACCGATAGCTCGAAAGGTTCTGTAATAGCAATAGACAGTTCAGGAAATAAATCTACTGCGCTGGAAATTGTTGGTAGTGATAAAGATACTATAGCTCCCGAGAAACCTATTTTTAATAGAGTGGATAATGATAATGGTACGAGTGTAAAACAAATTGCTGCTAACTCAGAAACTGATGATGCAACTCCAAAAATTACTGTCAAAGTTGAAGCTCATGCAACTTTGACTATTTATGATAATGGAGTCGCAATTTCGATCATTAAAGTTGGTCAGGTAGGTGCCAATAATCTATGGTCATTTACACTTGATAAAGATTTAGCTGTTGGAAAACATACCATTACTTTAATTCAAACAGATGCAGCAGGACTTACCAGTGAAGTGAGTTCACCATTTACCTTTTATGTGGTCGCACCAAAAGTGGCGAGTACGAGTGAAATTGTCAGTAGTGATATAAATGAAGTTGTTCCTTCTGTAGCGGATAGTGTCGGGTTAAATACATTAAAGTTAGTGCAAAACACAACCCATGAATCGAATAGTCAGCAGCAAAAATCTGTGCCGTTAGATGATTTATTAAAAAGCTCTTCACCTGATGCTTCTGACCCAATCGCAAAAATTTTATCTGCAACAGAGTCTAAACCAGTGGTGAATGAGCAGATTGACGTAAATAATACAGCTAGTGATGTCACCACTCACCTAGATCAACTTTTACCAAATACGACTTCTTCAGTTTTACCAAACCTTTTAGATCAAACTTATCCGGTAGTTTAAAAACCTTAAAAAAAGCGCTCATTGAGCGCTTTTTTTATTTATGAATGATTTATTTTAGGTGCTTTTATAAGAGCCGCAAGTCCATAGAGAATTGCACCAATTGTTGCTAATAGCATATCTTTATGGGCATCCCACATATCGCCTTGTTGGCCATTATAATTCTCAGCTTGCTCTGGTGATAAACCAATGGCAATCGCCCATTCAATGAGTTCATAAAAAACACTAGATGCCATGACGAACTGGACCACAAGTAAAAACAGAGTGAAAGGCCGTGCTGTAGGTAACCAAACTTGAAAAACTCGATAAATAAGAGGGTAGAGTAAAACACCATAGGCAAGATGAACTAAACGATCATACATGTTGCGGGACCATCCCATGTATTGATCTAGATTAAAATGTAATATGTGTTGAATCCAGTCATTGTACGGAACATATGAATACAGGTAGTGTGCACCGATAATATGGATGAGCAAAAAACCTAAATAGAAAGTAAAACTTAAAAAATCGAGACCAATCTTTTTAAAAATAATAAATAAGAGAAATAACATAAAAACTGTACCCACCTGATGAAGTAAATAAGCTTCAAATTCAAGGGGCTGTATGCCAGACAATATGATAGCAATAAAAATAATGCCAAGAGCAATATAGTGTTTAAGTTTGAATTGTTTTTCGATCATTTTAGAAATATAACTTTATTGTGCTTTATATCAGTGTAATAAAAAAGCGAAGCCGAAGCTCCGCTTTTTATGAAATTTTTAATTAGATTTTGCTAATTAAATCGTTAATTTGTTTAGCTTGTTCAGCTGCATTACCTGTATAAGTTGCAGGAGTAAGTTCAGCTAAACGTGCACGCTCTTCGCTTGGTACTTGAGAAAGTTCATCACCATTTACGAAGTTAACCATCATGTCGCGAGTCATTGCTTGACCACGAGTTAATGCTTTTAACTTTTCATATGGCTTTTCAACGTTATAACGACGCATAACAGTTTGAATTGGCTCTGCTAAAACTTCTTGAGCTTGATCAAGATCTTCAAGTAAGCGGTTTGCATTGAGCTCAAGTTTACCAACACCTTTTAAACATGCATCAAAAGCAATTAAACTTTGCGCAAAACCAACACCCATATTACGAAGTACAGTAGAGTCAGTTAAGTCACGCTGCCAGCGAGAAATTGGTAATTTTTCGCCTAAGTGCGCTAATACGGCATTCGCAATACCTAAGTTACCTTCAGAGTTTTCAAAGTCAATTGGGTTAACTTTGTGAGGCATAGTTGAAGAACCAACTTCACCATCTTTCAATCTTTGTTTGAAGTAACCTAAAGAAATGTAACCCCATACGTCACGGTTAAAGTCGATTAAAATTGTGTTAAAGCGACGTAACGCATCAAACAACTCTGCCATGTAGTCATGTGGTTCGATTTGTGTCGTGTACGGGTTGAATGCTAAACCTAAAGATTCAACAAATGCTTGAGCATGTGCAGCCCAGTCAACATCTGGGTAAGCAGAAAGGTGAGCATTGTAGTTACCTACAGCACCATTGATTTTGCCTAGTAGCTCAACATTTTCAAATTGTTTAATTTGGCGAGCTAAACGGTATGCAACGTTCGCCATTTCTTTACCCAAAGTTGTTGGGCTTGCAGTTTGACCGTGTGTACGAGACAACATTGGTTGTTCAGCGTGAGTCGTTGCCAAAGCAGAAATCGCATTTAAAATTTGCTTCATGCTTGATACTAAAACTTCGCGGCCGTTTTTAAGCATAAGTGCATGAGACAAGTTGTTGATGTCTTCTGAAGTACATGCAAAGTGAATGAATTCACCTGCATTTTGTAATTCAGCGATACCTGCGATTTTCTCTTTTAAGAAATATTCAACAGCTTTTACATCATGGTTAGTTGTACGCTCAATTTCTTTAATGCGGTTAGCATCTTCTTCAGAAAAGTTGCTAACAATTGCATCTAAAGCTGCATTTGTTTCATTTGAAAAAGGAGCAACTTCAACAATTTCTGGACGGTTAGAAAGCGCTTGTAACCAACGCACTTCTACAGTGACACGAGCATGAATTAAACCAAACTCAGAAAGAAAAGGGCGTAGCGCATCACATTTGCTGGCATAACGTCCATCTAATGGTGATAGTGCGGTTAAAGCGTTCATAACGATTCCTTAATGTTGGAATAAACATAAAACAAAAAATAATCTCTTTACAGCCTTAGATGACTTGGTACTGTAAACGAGCAAGTGCCTGAATATCCTGTAGCAATTTACGTTTGCTAAAAATCATGTTCCACGAACTACCACCGAGTTGTCGCCATAAATGGGCCATTTGTAAGCCAGTAAACAGGCAAGCACGGATGCGGTTAGTATGGTTGGTATCTTTAAATGCTTCTGCATTACCACGAACGAGAATGCGAGGGTTAATCTGCCCAGCAGTATCAACATAAGTTTGGGCCAAATTGGCTAAAATGCTTGGGTGTAAGTAGTTATTATCAAAAAAAGAAAGCTGTTTTAAAATCTTTTGCTGAGCTTTTTCAATGATTGCGACGTATTCAGGATTGCTATAGACCTTCTTTTCTAATTGCAAAAGGGACATCGCATATGACATTGGAAGCTTGGCAGTGCCCATTTTTGGAAGGCGAGATTTGGGCATATTTGTAAAAGGTTGAGTAATACAATTTTCGAGGGTTTTAAGCCCCAAAGAAATATCTGCCAACTGATTAAAAAAATCTAATGTTTGAACACCATTGTTGACTGTAGGGCGAATATTTAAACTCGCTTTGATTAACAGCTCAAAATAGAAGTTACCACTTTCACCAATACTCTGCTGACCTGTTAAAGCTGTCATGTGCGTGAGCTGGGTAGCCTGAAATACCCCAGCCAAGGCAAGGGCACGGTTTTGGCGAACATTCAAGGCTTGTGATTGTTGAAATGGTAACTCCACCATGTCATTCATTCCCTTAAATAAAATTTGGTGTAGGGGCATTTGTATGGTGAATGACACCCCCGCCTAAGCAAACTTCATCTGAATAAAATACAACGCTTTGACCCGGTGTAACAGCGCGCTGAGGTTCATCAAACTCAACTCGTACACCGTGTTCACTATTTTCATCAATAAAAACTGTACATGCTTGATCAGGTTGGCGATAGCGTGTTTTAGCTGTACAGCGTAAACCTTCAACAGGAATATTCTGTTCACCAGCCACCCAGTCAATTGACTCACTCCAAAGCTGTGTGCTTTGCATGAGAGGGTGTTCATGTCCCTGACCAATAACGAGGCGGTTATTGGCAATATCTTTATGTAGTACGAACCATGCACCTTCAGCTGCACCTTTCAAACCACCTAGACCAATTCCGCCACGTTGACCGAGCGTATAGTACATCAGACCGTGATGTTCACCAACTTCTTTACCTGTATCAAGTACAATTTTTCCAGGTTGAGCGGGCAAATATTGTTTAAGGAAGTCATTAAATCGACGTTCGCCAATAAAACAGATTCCTGTAGAGTCTTTTTTCTTGGCTGTAGCAAGATCAAGTTCTTCAGCAATTCTGCGGACTTCTGGCTTTTCGATCTCACCTACTGGAAATAGGGTTTTGTTAATTTCTTTACCATGAACAGCATGTAAGAAATAAGTTTGGTCTTTGTTATTGTCTACACCACGTAATAATGGTGCATATGCTTCGCCTTTCGAGTTGTATGCAGTTTCACCACGACGTGCATAATGACCAGTCGCGATAAAGTCTGCACCTAAAGTTATGGCATGATCTAAAAATGCACGGAACTTAATTTCTTTATTACATAAAATATCTGGGTTTGGGGTACGCCCAGCTGCATATTCAGCTAAGAAGAGTTCAAACACGCGGTCCCAATATTCCATAGCAAAGTTTGCTGTATGGAGTTTAATACCGATTTTATCCGCTACTGCTTGAGCATCAGCTAAGTCTTCCATTGCCGTACAGTATTCCGTGCCGTCGTCTTCCTCCCAGTTCTTCATGAAAAGACCTTCAACTTGATATCCCTGTTGAAGTAAAAGTGCTGCAGAAACAGAAGAGTCTACACCACCAGACATACCGACGATGACACGTTGTTGCATAGGACTAGGCATCCAAATGAGAGGTTAATGAGGGAGAGAAAGGGTGCTCATAAATAAGCGCTAGAGGATAATGGTGGCCTTTTATGGCATCTTCAACTGCTTTTAGTACGAGTGGACTACGGGCACGAGCAGATTCTTTAAGCTCATCTGGTGTCATCCACACAGCAGCTACAATACCTGTATCGAGTTGAGGATTATTTTCAACCTGAGTCACATGTGCTAGAAAACAGAAGCGGTAATAGGTACGATCCGGAAACATGGGCGGGGTATACGTATAAATACCAAGCAAGGCATCAATTTCAACATGATGACCTGTTTCTTCAAGTGTTTCTCGAATGGCTGCTTGCGTTAATGACTCACCACATTCCACATGACCAGCCGGTTGGTTAAATACTGTGTGTACAAAACCTTCGCTATGTTCTTCTACAAAAAGATAGCGTCCGTCTTTTTCGACGACTGTAGCAACAGTGACATGAGGAGTCCATGCGGCCATAAAAAAGCACCATGATTTAAAAGACGTATGATACGAAATTTAGGGGTTTTTGGCTACGGTGATCTGCTAAACGATATGAGCAATACTACAAAACCATATCGTTTAAAAAATCAGAATTTTATTGCTGATATTTCATAGAGCTAATTAATCTTGCTCTGCTTGAGCCGCTTTATGATTATTTTGTACTTTCACATAATGTCTTGCCGAATAAGGAAGAAATGCTAATTCTTTTTCGGTTAGTGGTCGCACTTGTTGCACTGGGCTTCCCACATACAAATAACCACTTTTTAAGACTTTGCGCGGTGGAACCAAACTTCCAGCACCAATCATCACATCATCTTCAATAATCACATCATCTAAAACAACAGTATTGATTCCAATTAAAACTCGGTTGCCGATGGTACAGCCATGCAAAGTGACATGGTGTCCGACTGTTACATCTTCACCAATAATAAGAGGTGAGCCATTAGGTTTTGCATCATTTTTATGGCTAACGTGCAACATACAGTGGTCTTGTACATTACTGTTTTTACCAATTTGAATACTATTTACGTCACCGCGAATAACGGCAAAAGGCCAGACAGAAACATTTTCGGCTAAGCTGACTTCACCAACTACAACGGCCATGTCATCGATATAACATGTTGTATCAACTTGAGGACGGTGTTCAAGATAAGGACGTATGTTCTTTGCCATGAGTAGTATCAAAATAAAATTTAGAAGGATTATAAAATAAAAAAGCACTCAGGCTAAATAGCGTGAGTGCTTAATTCAACTATTCAAAAATTAGAATAAGTTGCTGAAGAATTGTTTAACATGGTCGATTAAGCGTGCAAAGAAGCCTGCTTCTTCAACTGGCTTTAATGCAACTAATGGCTTTTCAGCAATTACTTTGCCGTCAAGACTAGCAACAAGTTTGCCCACGACTTGACCTTTTTGAAGTGGTGCATTTAAGTTTGGTTGAACAACTAACTGCGTTTTAATGCCGTTAGCTTTGCCTTTAGGCATAGTCACACTAAAGTTTTCAGCTAGACCAATTTGAACTTCATCTTCTTTACCAAACCACACTTTTGCTTTTGCAAGAACTTGATTGGCTGGTTGAATATTTGCAGTTTCAAAGTTTGCAAAGCCCCAAGACAATAATGTACGTGTTTGGTTGGCACGTTCATTAACGCTATCTGTTCCGAAAATAACGGAAATGAGACGCATCGGACCACGTTTGCTTGAAGTTGTTAAGCAGTAACCCGCTTCATCAGTATGGCCTGTTTTTAAACCATCTACGCTTGGGTCTGTGTAAAGCAAGGCATTACGGTTACCTTGTTTAATGCCGTTAAAAGTAAATTCTTTTTCAGAGTAGATTGGGTAATATCTTGAGCTGTCTTTAATAATATGTTGCGCTAAAACAGCCATATCTTTGGCTGTTGAATAATGGCCTTCTGCCGGTAAACCAGTTGAGTTCATGAACTGGGTATTTACCATACCGATACGTTTTGCTTCCTGATTCATCATGTGAGCAAACGTGCCTTCATTTCCGGCAATATGTTCAGCCATTGCTTTTGATGCATCATTACCTGACTGGATAATAATACCGCGAAGCATTTCTAGAACAGTCGCTGTACCATTTAAAGGGACATACATACATGATTCAGAGCTACTTCCTTTACACCATGCAGACTCGTTCATACGAACCTGCTCATTTTCAGTCAGTTCACCTTTTAATAATTTTTGTTCAATGATGTAGCTTGTCATCATTTTTGTCATTGAAGCAGGTGCAAGCTTTTCGTTTTCATTTTTAGAAGCGAGAATTTGTCCTGTCTCATAATCCATTAATACATAAGACTTATTATTTAATTCTGGCGGAGCTGATAAGACAGTTGCTGCATAAGAAAAACTTGGTAAGAGGAGGAGTGCAGCAATAGCGCTTTTTCGAGTCATTCTAGGTAATTCCAATATCTTGTATGAAGCAGAAGAACCTAGCATTTTAGGATAAAGCAAAGCCGACTTCTATGGGGGAAGTCGGCTTTTTCAAACAGTATTGTAACTCAAGAGTTTTTTACTAATTTAGTTTTGCGATTGATAAGCTTTCACGTCTTGACAAACTAATGTGTTTTGCTCGTTACCAGCAGCTTTTGCATCATTACGCGCTTCTTTTAAGACTTTCTTGAAACTTTTATCTTTAGCACGTTTCTCTAAAGCTGCAACTGGGTCGGCTTCATTTGGTAAATAGTCTTTTACTAAACGTTCATAACCTTGAGCAAAATCAGCATCTTTTTTGCCAATAAGGCTTGGGCAAATTTCAGAAAGTACTTGAATTGCAGCTAATTCTTCAGGAGTTATAGTTTGCTGTGGAGTTACTTCAACAACATTTTCATTTTCGGTTTTCTTTTCAGTTGTTTTCTTCTTATCAGCAGCAAAACCAACTGTTGCCATGCTCATAAGTAAAACCAAAGAGAGCGATTGAACTAAGCTTTTCTTCATAAACATCGATAACCCGAAATAAAATTTTTAAATATGCGGTTAGCTTAACCAATTTAGATTTTAAAAAAATGGAAAAAATGTATTGTTATGTTGGTTTTCTGCTTAATACCAAGCAGAAAACCTCAATAAATCTCTACGCTAAAAGAGCAAAAACTTATTCTTTATAATTGACGATCTCTTCACAGAGTTCATGTTGCTCATGATGATCCATTTCTTTTGCACTTTGCCGTGCTTCATTTAACAAGGTTTTAAACTCTGCATCATTTTGTAGAGTAGTCAGGGTAATTGATTTATCTGAATAGCCGTTTAGATACATCGCAATAATTTTTTGAGTGTTTGACTCAAGTTTTTTATTTGTCCCTACGAAAGCTGGACAAATTTCCTGCAAGACTTGCGTTGCAGCAATATCATCTTTAATTAAACTATCAGCCTCTTGTGTTGAGATATCCTCATCTGCAAAAACCGCTTGCGTACACAATGTGATGCTGATCCCCAATACCTGAAAAAAAGGAGCAAAAGTTTTCATTTCTTCACAATTTTATAATGCTATGGAGGCATAAATATATATAATTCAACAAATAATTCAATTGTGAAAACCTTTAGGTTTATTTGTAGAGAAAGATTTTAGTGAATATTTTAATTGCGAATGATGACGGTGTTTTTGCGCCAGGTATACAGGCTTTAGCTGATGCATTAAAACCACTTGGCCGTGTGGTTGTGGTTGCACCAGAAAGTGAAAGAAGTGGTTTTTCAAGTGCATTGACATTAGATCGACCATTACGCCCAATTCAAATTGCCGAAGATGTATGGGCAGTGAATGGTACACCAGCAGATTGTGTGTATTTATCTATGAATGGTTTGTTTGATTTCGAATTTGACTTGGTCGTAAGTGGAATCAATAGTGGTGCAAACTTAGGTGATGATGTTTTATATTCTGGAACAGTCGGTGCTGCATTTGAAGGTCGTTTAATGAAGCAACCCGCAATTGCTGTTTCTTTAGCTGGCCCTAATGTGCGCGCTTATAACGATAAAGAAGATTATGCTCAGGCTGCACAGTGGGTTCATGATTTTATTGCAAGTGGGCTTCCAGCTTTGCCTCCACGACATATCTTTAATATCAATATTCCTGATGTGCCGCAGTTACAAGGGTCACAAATTACTTATCAGGGACGTCGTGCTCAATCTAAGCCTATTACCAGCCATGTCGACCCAAGAGGACGTCAAGTTTACTGGATTGGGTTGGCAGGAGAGGCGGTTACAGATCCAGAGCGTGTTTCAAGCCAGATTCAATCGGATTTTTTTGCGGTAGCAAACGGATATGTCAGTGTTACCCCTATTCAAATGGATGCTACAAATTACGCCGTTTTAGAAGAACTACAGGTCAGTTTGAGTCAATAATCTGCTTCGAATGTTATAACTTTGTGAATAAAGAAAAAGAGGAACGTGTTTCCTCTTACTTTTTTGGTACTCTTAGCCGAAATGATTTGTAGCATTTAGTGAGGGAGATCGATGCATTTAATTGGGCAACAAAGCAAGCTGAATATCCAAAAAGACAAAATAATGAAAATTATGCTGTTATCTGTAGCTGTAGGTTTTACCGTGGCTATGGCTGGATGTGCTTCTAAACCACAAATTAATAATAGTTCTCGCTATGCAATGGCTCCTAACTATTACACAGTTCGTTCAGGTGATACTTTAAGTGGTATTGCAATGCGTTATGGTCTGGACTATATCAGTATTGCTGAAATGAATGATATTCCTGCGCCATATCGTATTTATGTCAATCAATCTTTGCGTTTGAAGAAAGGTTCTTCACCAAGAACAGTGTCTACGCAAGTCATGGCACAGCCTGAACAAATTAAGCGTCAAACCATTGCTCTACCAACAACACAGCCAGTTACTCCAGTAACTCAGCCGTCAACAAATACTACAGTGGCATCAGTTGCACCAAATTCGAGCTTACGTTGGATAAAACCGACTAACGGACCAGTAATTCAAGGGTTTAATTTGGCAAATAATGTCAAAGGAATCCGTTATGGTGGAAATCAGGGTGATCCTATTTATGCCGCAGCCGACGGTCAAGTCGTCTATGCAGCAGATGGTTTAAAAGAATACGGAAATCTGGTTTTAATTAAGCATATTGATGGTTACATCAGTGCGTATGCCCACAATAGCAAGATGTTGGTGAAAAGCGGAGATAATATAACCGCTGGACAAAAAATTGCCGAAATGGGGTCTACTGGAGCATCTCAAGTCATGCTCGAATTCCAGATTCGTTTGGATGGAAAACCGATTAATCCTATAAATCTTTTACCAAAATAGCTAATGCATAAAACTTAGGTTTCCTCGTATAATGTAATTGGTTGCTTTCATTACAACAATAAGCATTTTTTATAAATTTAAAATTAGATTTGAGGAAACCTATGTTAGATCAGCTTCGTGCGATGGGTGTTTTCGCTTGTGTGGTAGAAAAAAGTTCATTTAGTGGTGCGGCACGTGAATTAGGTATTACAACAAGCGCGGTGAGCCAGCAGATTCGCTCGCTTGAGAATGAAATGGATGTAACTCTATTACATCGCTCCACTCGTAAACTTAGTTTGACAGAAGCCGGACAGGCTTTTTTTTCAAGCTGTCAAGAGATGTTGGCGGCCGCTGAAAGGGGAAAAATCAGAATTAATGAATTGAGGGATGACTTAATCGGGGATTTGCGTATTGCAACAACTCCTGATTTAGCAGTTCAACATCTCATTCCTGCATTATCTCACTGGATGTCGGCTCATCGCGGTTTATCTGTGCATTTCGAAGTTGGGCATCGCTATATCGATTTGATTGAAGAGCGCATTGATATTGCAGTCCGTATGAGTTCTACTCCGGTAGAAGAGAGTAGCTCTATTATTCCGATGGCTTTTGTAGATCAAATTTTGATTGCTTCTCCAAGTTATCTAAATCAGTCTAGTCCAATTGTGCATCCTAATGATTTAAAAGATCATGAGTTGTTGTCGATTAATGTCATGAATGACTCACGCCATTTTACTTTTCAACATGTAAAAACAGGTGAAACCCTTAATATTGAAATGCAAAGCCGTTTGCAGAGCAATCATTTACAAGTTGCAAAAGCGTTATGTCAGCAAGGGCATGGTATTGCACGAATTTTATATCTGGACGCTCAAAAAGAATTAAAAAATGGTTCTTTGATTGAACTTATGCCAGATTGGAAATTACCAACGTTTACATTGTATGCAGAGGTTGCCAAGCATGAACAGCAGCCAATGAAAATTCAACGTTGTGTTGAAGCACTTAAACAATATTTTAGCCAGTTAGCAGGTGGTCGAGCGATTCAAATCGTTCGTTAATTTTGTAAGTCTAAAAGTAAAAAA
Source organism: Acinetobacter sp. GN11 (assembly GCF_054823985.1). NCBI lineage: Bacteria > Pseudomonadati > Pseudomonadota > Gammaproteobacteria > Moraxellales > Moraxellaceae > Acinetobacter > Acinetobacter sp. GN11. The sequence continues at coordinate 19,643 of NZ_JRVL01000041.1, forward strand.
GGGCCTGTAGTTTACAGGCCCTTTTTTATTACTTCTGTTTTAATGCGGCAACTTCTTCTGCATTTTCTTGTGGCAGATCGTTCGCAGTAAGTTCTTCATGCTTCTTAATTTTTTTCTTATTTTTCTTCTTCTTTTTTGGCTCTTCTTCAATTTCAGCGCCATCTTCAATGGCTTGCCAATATTCAAGCTGTTCCATCACTGCTGCATAAATTGAATTTTTGCTGTATTTACCCTTTTTATCGAGTGTACCGACTGGGCGAGCCATTAAAATTTCAAGTGCTTGATCAATCGTATCAATCGCATGGATATGGAATTGACCGCTGCGAACAGCATCAATAACATCTTGACGTAACATTAAATGCTGCATGTTTTGACGAGGAATAATGACACCTTGCTTACCTGTCAGACCTTGCAATTTACATGCATCATAAAAGCCTTCAATTTTTGCATTTACACCACCAATTGGCTGAACTTGTCCTAACTGGTTCATAGAGCCGGTAATCGCCCATGATTGATCAATTGGGATCTGGCTAATCGCAGAAATCAACGCTGACAGTTCAGCAACAGTGGCACTATCACCATCGACTTGACCATAGCTCTGTTCAAATGCAAGCGCAGCAGAGAAGTGCAAAATCTGTTCACGGCCAAAGTGAGCTTTCAAGAAGCTAGACATCAACAACACGCCCTTAGCATGAAGTGAACCACCAAGTTCTACACTACGTTCAATATCAAGAATATCACCGCCACCTTGATAAACAGACGCCGTTAAACGTGAAGGCAAACCAAACTCAACATCTGCGTAATGAATCACGGAGAGGGCATTGATCTGACCTAAACGATATCCTGATGTTTCGATTAATTGTGTACCACGTGAAAGATCTTGCCAGTAAAGCTCTCTTAAATAGCCTAAGCGGTATTGGCGATGTTGTAGAGCTAGGTTGATATGCTGTTCAGTGACGATCTTATCTTCGCCTTTAAACGCATGGTGGTGTGCTTCTCGGATGAGATCACCTAGAGTAGAGGCATGTAATGATAACGAGCTCTGATCTTCAGCTTGGCGGCTAGAATCAGTTAATAAAGCTGCTAAAGCGCTACGATCAAATGGTAATAATTTATCGGCTTGTACATAGTCAGCAATCAACTGCATATAAGCTTGTTCATTTGTTTCATTGCGTTGAAGAGTATCGGTAAAATCTGCACGAATTTTAAAGACACTACCAAGTTCCGGTTCAACCTCTAAAATTTCATAATAAATTTCAGGTTCAGCCATTAAAATAACTTTAATGTCGAGCGGAATTGCAGCTGGTTCAATCGAAATGCTACCTGTTAAAGTCAGCATGTGTTCGAGCGAAGATAATCTAAGCTGTCCAGATTTAAGCGCGCGTTTTAAACCTTGCCAAGCATAAGGTTGCTCTAGTAACTGCTCAGCTTCAAGCATTAAAAAGCCACCATTGGCTTGATGCAAAGAACCCGGACGGATCAAAGTGAAATCTGTGATAATTGTGCCGTTATGAGTGAGCTGTTCAACATGACCCAATAAATTATAGTGCGTTGGAAAGTCTTCAAAAATAACAGGAGCGCCGCTATTTGGTTTATTTGCAACAATCACATTGGCTTGATAACGTGCAGGAACACGATTGAACATTGATGGAGCATAATCATCTTCATCTTGTTCTAAAATCAGTTCCACATTATCAATAATATCTTGTGCATATTGTTTTAAGTAATCTTCGAGTCCTTTAACTTGACCATATTTATTTAAAATAAGCTCCATTCTTGGCATAACGACTTGCGTTGCAATATCTCGATTTAACACAGACACTTTGTCACGTGCGTCATCTTCTAAATCACCTAAATGTAGACCAAGGCGATCGAGCTTTTTATCCATATAGCGAATATTGGCAGCAATTTCCGCGCGTTGTTTACTATTTAACGCATCAATATCTGTTTGGGTAAGTTCTTGAACTTGATCGTCTTTGACTTGTACAGGCACAAAGCCGTGTTTCTCATTACGGGAAATGAGTTTTAAATCGAGTTCTTCACCTTCTTTGGTCAGTTCAACAAGCGCTTGTTGTTGTACATCACCTGTTTCCTGACGGATACGTTCAATACGGTTGTGATAAGTCTCTGCACTAAAACGGCGCTCAAGTTGTTTTAAAATAATTTGCCAAGTTTGTTCATGTGCCTGTTGAAACTTAGTGCCTTGACCCGCTGGAAAGCGTAGGGCAATAGGTTGACGTGCTTGTTTGAAATTATAAACATACACCCAGTCATCAGGTGTTGGCATTGTTTTGGCATGCTGCTGTAACAAACGCTTAATCATCGTACGTTTGCCTAAACCAGCAGTTCCTACTGCAAAAATGTTATAGCCTGAGTAGGGTAAAGAAATTCCCGCCTCTACAGATGCTTTTGCACGATCTTGACCTAAAAAATTATTAAGAGGTTTGATGCGTTTTGTCGAAGCTGGAATTTTTTCAAAATCTGGGATATGTGTAAGTTGTTCAGGTTTTAAAACGGTCTTATCTAAGGTCATTTTTATATCAGGTTTCTCAAAAGCTGAAGGAAATGCATTTACTGTGACGTTTGTGGTGTTTGTTTTAGCGAGTGATAAAGTTGAAATAGTCACTTGATCAAGTTTTTGTGTCACTGTTGATATCCAGCAAAAGAAAACGAAGTTTGAAGCCTAAAGGTATACAGGTTTAGCATAAAATATCAAGCAAACTTGCGGTTTTTATCGCCAAACCCAAAATGTTTGCATAAAGAATCTTGAAAGCAATTGTAAGAAGAGTTTGAATAGGCACATTTATAATTTATGGAAAATAAAAAACGAATGACCACACAAGCTTCGGGTTGGGTCTCGGCTTTTAAAGCATTTTTAGATCGCCGTGCATTAATTATGCTGTTTCTTGGTTTTTCTGCCGGAATTCCAATTTTATTAATTTTCTCTAGTCTCTCTTTATGGCTTGGAGAAGCAGGTATTGATAAAAGTGCAGTCACTTTTTTTAGCTGGGCGGCTCTAGGTTACTCTTTTAAGTTCGTTTGGGCTCCTTTAATTGATGAGTTACCTGTCCCTGTTTTAACTAAAATGTTAGGCCGAAGACGTGCTTGGTTGTTGATTGCCCAATGTTTGATCATTTTGGCTATTTGTATTATGGCTTTCTCTGATCCTGCCTTAGGTCAGAGTTATTTGGTTCAAATGGCAGTAGGTGCGGTGTTGCTTGGTTTTTCAGCAGCAACACAAGATATTGTAATTGATGCTTACCGTATTGAATTAGCAGAAACAGAAATGCAAACCGTGTTGGCATCTACTTATAATGCTGGTTATCGAATCGGAATGATCGTGGCTGGAGCGGGGGCATTATTTTTAGCTGCACATTTAGGGACTGCTAAAGGTAATTACATTTACGAAGCTTGGAAAATGACTTATTTAACCATGGCAGCGGTTATGTTAGTCGGTATTGTAACGACGTTACTTGTTCGTGAACCTCAGGTAAATCGCGTTTATAAAAACTATAAGAGTAGTGATTATTACCGTTTGGTGTTCGTATTTTTTGTTGCCGTCATTTCATTTGTAGTTACCTATATTTATTCTGGACAAATTACAGATGCAATCTCACAAGCTGGAAATATAAAAGACAACGCAGCACTATTTGGTCTAGAAGCTTTAAGATTTTTAACGGCCACAGCTTGTGCCATTTTTGTGGGTTATTTACTGGTTAAATTTGGTGTAGTTAATCAGCAAATGGCGAAAGAGACGTGGATTGCACCCATTTTAGATTTCTTTAAACGTTATGGTGTCAAACTTGCATTAGTCTTATTACTTCTCATTGGTTTCTTCCGTATTTCAGACATTATTGCTGGCGTCATTTCCAATGTGTTTTATCAAGATCTGAACTTTAGTAAAGAAGAAATTGCCGAAGCAGTCAAAATCTATGGTGTTTTATTTAGTCTAGTTGGTGGGTTCTTAGGCGGACTTTTAGCACAGCGCATAAACATTATGAAGCTTATGTTTGTGGGTGCTGTTTTAGCAAGTTCTACAAATTTAATTTTCATTGGGCTCGTAAAATCTGGTCAGCCATTAGATATGGTTGATGTAAAAGTTGGCAGTCAAAGCTATCAGGTTAAACCAGATGAAGTGGGTTTATGGAAATTAGAAGTTCCAAGTTCTGCTTTTAGCGGAACAAAACAAGTTGAAGTAAAGGCTGCTTATGCTGCACAAAATACTGTGCCGCCAGTAGTACGTACTCAGCCGTTACTCACTACTGAATTGGCAAAATCACCTCTACAAATTTTACCTGTCATGGGAAATGATCAGGTTTCATTAAAAGAGGGAGAGGGAAGTGTTGTCATTCGTGGCCAATACTTTGGACAAGCTTTAACTTCTGCACAAAAAATTATAATTAGTCTTGATGGGCAAAATTTTGATGCAAAAATGACTGACCAAAAAGGTGTTTTTAGTGCAGCAATTGATGCGAAAAAATTAGTGGCATCGACCAGTAAAAAGCTTGATGTAGCTCTAGTAGAAGGCGAACATAAAATACTTTCTGCATCTCATCCATATGCGGTGAGTACAAATCTAAAAGCGACAAGTGAATTAGATGTGAATATTGAGCCACTCCCTTACATCGATCCTCTTTCAGGCCAGCCAGTTGAAATCAGTGGTAAGGTAATTAAACCATATAGTTCTTTATGGCTTTATTTTGCCATTATTGTCGACAACTTAGCTTCTGGCTTGGCTGGTGCAGCATTTATTGCCTTCCTTTCAAGTTTAACGAGTGTTTCATTTACAGCTGTTCAATATGCGATCTTTAGTTCACTCATGACGCTCACACCAAAACTTTTGGGTGGATATTCAGGTACCATAGTGAGTAATATTGGCTATCCAAAGTTCTTTTTGATGACCACTCTTATTGGTATTCCAATCTTGATTTTAGTAGTTTGGGTTGGAAAGCTTCTAAAAGATCATCAAACACATGAATCAGAAAAGGCAGGTGAATAAACATGCGAATGCTTCATACAATGTTGCGAGTAGGCAATTTAGAACAATCTTTAAAGTTCTATACCGAAGTATTAGGAATGAAGTTACTTCGTAAGCGTGATTATGAAGAAGGGCGTTTTACACTGGCATTTGTTGGTTATGGTGATGAAGAAACCAATACTGTGCTTGAGCTTACCCATAACTGGGATACATCAAGTTATGAGTTAGGTAATGCCTATGGCCATATTGCCATTGGTGTTGATGATGCCTATAAAGCGTGTGAAGAAATTAAAGCACGTGGTGGCAAAGTTGTGCGTGAAGCGGGCCCAATGAAAGGCGGTGTTACCGTTATTGCATTTGTTGAAGATCCAGACGGATATAAAGTCGAATTGATTCAACAAGATGCTAATGCCAAAAATAACTAAAAATTGACTATGGCGCTTTAAGATTTAGGTCTTAAAAGTCTAGCTTTATTTTTTTAGCCCAGTATGATGAACGCTTGACCAAATGGTCAATTTATCAGCTGGGTTTTTTATTTATCTAAAATAATCATAGGATGTGGCTATGTTGAAGTTATTGGCACTTGATCGATTTACAGTTTTGTTAGTTGGAATGGTACTACTAGCAACATTTTTTCCAGTCAGTGGTCAAGCAGCGCAATATTTCAATACACTGACCACAGTCGCTATTGCAATTTTATTCTTTTTGCATGGTGCGAAGTTGTCTCGTGAGGCTGTAATCGAAGGCGTTTTGCATTGGAAAATGCATTTACTTGTATTCGCATTTACTTTTTTTGTTTTCCCCGTAATTGGTTTGTTGGCTAAGCCGATTCTGTTACCTCTACTAGGTCAGCAGCTGTACTGGGGTTTTTTGTTTATGTGCTTTTTACCCTCTACGGTTCAATCTTCTATTGCATTCACATCAGTTGCAAAAGGGAATGTGGCGGGAGCGGTCTGTAGTGCATCTTTTTCAAATTTAATTGGTATGTTTATTACTCCAGTGTTGGTTAGCTTTTTTATTTTAGGCCAAAGCCAGCATGGGTTCGATCCGACTGCTTCAATTATACAAATTACATTGTTGCTATTAGTGCCATTTATTTTAGGGCAAATATTACGTCCTTATATTTTTCCCTATATGGCAAAAGTTCCAAGTATTGTTAAAGCATTCGATCAAGGCTCAATTTTGATGGTGGTCTATGGCGCATTCAGTGGGGCAGTGGTCGCAGGGCTTTGGCATCAAGTGAGCTGGAAAACCTTACTTATTCTAACTGTTGCTTGTTCAGTTCTTTTAACCATCATTATGCTATTAGCACTTTATCTACCTCGTGCTTTTGGATTTAACCGAGCAGATCAAGTCACGGTTTTCTTTTGTAGCTCAAAAAAGACGCTGGCAAGTGGAGTGCCGATGGCGCAAATCTTATTTATTGGTCAGCCTTTAGGCATGATTGTGTTACCTATTATGATCTTTCACCAAATCCAATTAATGGTTTGTGGGATCATTGCAAATTACTGGGCTAAATCTAAAGATTAATTCGCAAATAAAAATTATTTGACGTATAATCTTGTCCACTTGTTGTGCTTAGCTCTAACCCTAGAGGTTTCGGTGGGCCAAAAGAATGGTCTGTTGTGGTGTTGATCTGCTCATTTGAGCCTGTCCTCAACTTAGTTGAGAGTGATCAATTGCGATGGCAGCTTAAGCCTTTCTAAATTAGGAGTAATCGACGATGCGCGCCGATATTCACCCAAAATATGCAACATTAGTAGCAACTTGTTCTTGCGGTAACGTAATCGAAACTCGTTCTGCTTTAGGTAAAGACACTATCTACCTTGACGTATGTTCAGCTTGCCACCCATTCTACACTGGTAAGCAAAAGAATGTAGACACTGGTGGTCGTATCGACAAATTCAAACAACGTTTTTCTGGTATGTCTCGCACTATCAAGCGTTAATACTGCAAAACGAAACAAAAAACGGGCTTTATGCCCGTTTTTTGTTTATGAACGACAAGACCATTATTGGTCTTGTACGTCTGTTAATCGATCAAGTCTTTTCTGGAAATAGCGACCTTGTAAGAAACGTGCTTCCACATTCCAAGCGTTAGCAAATAAGTTCATATCATTAAGATCGGCAAGTAAAATCCCTACAGGTTTTACAGTCAAATAGTTCAGAACCTTTTCTTGTAATTGCACTAAACCAGTATCTGAGTTTAATAGCTCTGTCTTCTTCGATTGCAATTTTAAATATTGAACATCAAGTTGTTGCAATATCGATTCGCTATAAATAGAAGATGTGAAATCTCGAATTGAAATTTCTGCACCGTGTTGACGTAGGCGGGCTATGAGTTGCTGCGCAATTGCAAGGTGTGGTTGAATGGCTTGCTCTGAAAATTGTAAAATCAACGGGCTTTCTTGCTTACTACCAATAATGGTGAGTAATTTCGAAATGAGTTCAGGAGCTGATTTATCTTTGAGTAAGATATCAATATTCAAGTTAATAATCAGCTTAGCTTTCGGATACTGCGTAATGAAATTATGTAGCTGCTTGCAAGCTTCGACCAAAATCCAACGGTCTAATTGAATAGAAAGTTCGCTATCATCTCTTAATGCGACTAAATCATTTAAATCATGCCACTGTTCATCAGCAATAAAACCACTCGTCACTTCATAGTTATGGGTTTCTTGATCATGCTTATCATAGATCTGCTGATATTTTAAATGAATTTCACCCCGTGCTAGCTGTTGCTTTAATTGCTGCAATAGCGGTGACTGCATAGGAGCATCAACCTGTTGAAGGCTTAAATCAAGTGATAGAGAAGAGCTGGTAGGTTCAGAAGAGATAATATCGATTGTTGGAGTTAACTCAATTTCTGACTTTGCCTTAGGTAGCACTTGCTGATTTGTTTGATCAATAAGCTTTGCAAAGTTAGTTTCATTTAACTGCTCAATAATTTCGGCATAACTCAGTTTGAATTGTACTGAGTAATTAAGTTCATCAACCGTTAATAAATGCTCTTTTTGCAAACTTTGCAGACTAGCCAATTGGGAGTTAAGGATTGTACTGTTTTCGGCTTGCAAGACCCCAAGATATGCGCCAAGTTCAAGATTGAAAATCGGCATTTGAGCCTGTTCTTTCAGAAAACTTTGCAGCTGATTAAAATATTGTCCAGGCGTTTGCCAATCTAGTTGAAACACACGTTCTGGGCAGTGATTTAATCTAAATAAAACCAATGCATTTGCTTGAGCAGGGTGTGTCGATATTTGTCGATTAATCTGTTGCCAAGGTGCAATTGTCCCGTAACTCTTTTCAGAAAAAACAGTATTTGCAGGTGTTTGTAAATCCAGTTGGTAGTCAATGGTTAACTGTACGGCGTCTTCTTCCTGACTAGGAATAAATTCAAGTTTTAAAGCATTATTACCTGAAATTGCTGCATGCTGACTCTGAATTTCAAAACGCGCCTGATCAAATTGACCTAATGAAATCTTCTTAAATCGTTGTTTAAAAATATTTAAATCATTGGGTTGTAAAACATCTAAGATGGGCAGGCCAATAATCTCTTCTTCTTGCTTAAAGCCAAAGAGATTGAGATATTCTGTATTTGCTTTAACGTGCATGCCTTCTTGAAAGAGGGCAACTGCTTTATGGCTGTTATTGACCAATGTTTGTGTATGAGAATGAATAGTTTCTAGTTCATTGGTCAGACGTTGCTCGGTTTGCAATAAGTGACTATATGACAAGGTCCGAATAAGCGTGATATAAAAATAATCTAATGGCTCTAATGGAACTACGTCATAAATACCTTTATGAATATAGGCTTGATATTGCTGAGGTTGATAATCTTCAGGTTGCAATAATAAAACAGGTAAATGTGGCTGCTCAGATGCTTGAATAAGGGAGAGGGTTTGTTCAATTTTTAAGTCATAAGCGCGACCAAAAATAATAGCATCCCAAGGCGTATTTAACTGTTTTTCGAAACTTTTTAGATCATCAAGTAATAAAGCATGAACTTGATAATTATTCCCCAATAATAAATTTAAAATCTGGTTATAACGTAGCTGGTTGTCATCAATAATGAGTAAACGTGTTTCAGTACGTTTTAACTTTTTAGATAATAAAGAGTTTCTCACTTTAGTGCTTCCCATAAATCTTGACTGCTAGAGTTACTATTCTTTTTCATCATGAACTGATCAAGCAGATTTTGTTGCTGCTCATTCAGAAGTTCGAATTGAAATTGAATAAAACTTTGAGTAATGAGTTGTGCTTTGAGTAGATACACTTTGATTTCTTCTGTCCCCAATCGTAAATGAATTGTTTGTTGCTCTCTAAAAATTTGTGACCCCGGTAAAATCAACGTATTTTGTATTTCTTCTAGATTTTGTGTTTGTAGTAAGAGTGCAGGATGATAGTTGCGTGTATGACGCTCAGCTTGAATATGCACTGCGCAAGGGAACATGGCCTGTGACAAAATCTCTAAACCTAACTCTAGGCTTTTTTCTGTCGACTGCTTAATCCAGCGGATTACTCCACCACGCCATTGTCCATGCAAGGTTTCTTTAACTAAAATATATTCACCAGTTCTTAGGTTTTTCGGTGCTTCCCCAGACCATTTAATACGATATCCATTGACACTAATATCGAGAACAGTGGTTTGATAAATAGTTTTGCTTTCACGACTTAAGCGTTGATAGGATGTCGTTTGTTGTTCTTTTTTCTCTAAATTTGATAAAACTTTAGATTCACTTTGTAAGTTGTAGTTATTGTTCAGTTGTAGTGTTTCTTCAAAGTTTTTTGCTTTCGCAAGATAGAAATGAGCCGTACTTAAACCGAAACAAATTTGTAGCTCGGCATTATATTCATAACGTTCATGACGACGTTGAGCTGTAGTACCTAAAATAGTCTGAACATGAAACTTTAAAGCTGGGCTTAAATAAAACTTTTCATTCTTGGAAATGTATTGCGCATTTTTATGCATGGTTGCAGTGACATGCTCAAGTAAAGCCTGTGTGCCTATAAAAATGCTTGGGCTAAAGTTAGAGCTGCGTTTCGTGTTATAAACCGGCGGATGATCTTTACTTGGGTCGACCACATATTTCGTTAATGCTGTATCTTTAGGCAAAATATGAATCATTCTTGCCCAGTCAAAACTACATTGGAATAAAGCCTGAATTTCTGACTGGCGAATCTGATTTGTATTTAAAATATCGAGCAAAATTAGCTGAGCATAAGCTTGGGTAATATTTGCTAGAGGGTGATGTACACCCTGAATATGATTAATATTGATGAGATGATATTTGTGTTGAACAGCGGTTTCGTAAAGCTGATGTGCAACTAACCATTGTCCTTTAAGAGGCTCACTATAGAGCATATGCTGCTGATATAAGAGACTCGTTAACTGTTGTAGCGCATGAAAAGTCGATAAGGTACGTGCCGTTTGCAAATTCTTTTTTTGCTTATAGGCAAATAGAGAAAACTTTTGATGCTGTAATTGCCCATGGCTATTTTGTGCAATATTTAAATAAATACTGGCGAAATAGCAACGTAGCAACATCGCCAACTCAATAATATGTTCGTTACGGTCTGTACTAATCACACCTTGGTTAAAAAAGTTTTTTTCTAGACTTGCAAGAACGTTATTAATGGTGGGATGAAGCGTTTGTATAAGATCAAAACGTAAGGTTTCACTACATTTTAATTCATTGAGCTCTAAAATGGCGGTGAATAATGCTTTTGACGTATCGCCGAGTTGCATAATAGAAAGGGTAGTGACCCATTCATTAAGATCTTTAATATTGGCTTCACAAAAGCTTAACCGTTCACGAGTGAGCTCGGTTTGATTGTGAAAAATGTCTGATAGTGCATTATTCATCATCACTTATTATATAACTCAAAATGTTGTTGCCCCAAAAAGCGGTGTTTTATTCTTTTCGCCCGCAATTTCCCTGACGAGTTTAGGAACCAAATACCCCGGTAGGTTCGCTAACACATCACGATATATATCATCTATCTCAGATGGTATTAAATCAAAATGTTGTGCACCTTTTACTTTATCTAAAACATGTAAGTAATAAGGCATAACGCGAGCTTCAAATAAACGATAACTTAAATCAATTAATGTCTGTGCAGAATCATTAACACCTTTAAGCAATACTGCCTGATTAAGTACAGTAATGTGCTCGGCAGATAACTGCAACAATTTTGAACAGGTAAAGTCATCGAGTTCAGAAGCGTGGTTTGAGTGTACCACCAGAATAATACGCAGCCTACTGTTTTTTAATAAAGAAATCAGCTCTTCGTCGATCCGGTTTGGAATCACAATTGGAACTCGTGAATGAATTCTCAGAATCTTAATTTGTTTGAGAGATGATAAACGTTCTAGCCAAAGTGCTAATTTACGGTTAGAAAGCGTAAGGGGGTCTCCACCACTTAAAATGATTTCATTAATGTGCGGATTCGCTTCAATGTAATTTTTAATATTTAGCCAATCATCATTTTTCGGTAAATTTTCTTGATAGGGAAAATGACGACGGAAACAATAACGGCAATGTACGGCACAAGCACCCGTCAAAGTCAGTAAAAAGCGTGATTTATATTTATGTAATACACCGGGTAATTGATTTGCGGCTTCTTCGCCCAAAGGGTCAGTTACAAATTCAGGATGTTCTTCGAGTTCTAAATGATGGGGTAAAACCTGTAGCAAAAGCGGGTCAAACGGGTCTTTAGCGTTCATTTTTCCGACGAACGCGCGAGGAACACGCAATTTAAACTGTTCAGAAGCCAGAATCGCACCTGATAATAGCTGATCGGTGGATAACTCGAGTAGGTTGAGCAACTCCGACGGATCAGTAATAAGGTCACTCAGTTGCGATTGCCAGTTTTGCTCTTGGTATAAATAGTTTATCATTTGACACGATTAAGATAATGCAAGCACGCATTATATCGCATAGTTGACTTGTTAAGTTTGGAGTGTGCCAGTCATGGCCAATTATTCTACAAATGATTTCAAGCCGGGCCTTAAGGTCATGCTTGACAGTAACCCATGTTCAATCATGGAAAATGAATACGTAAAACCAGGTAAAGGTCAAGCGTTCAACCGCGTAAAATTACGTAACCTTAGAACTGGTAAAGTTTTAGAAAAAACTTTTAAGTCTGGCGATACTGTAGAAGCTGCTGACATCGTAGAAGTAGAAATGGACTACTTATACAATGATGGCGAGCTTTGGAACTTTATGGATCCTGTAACTTTTGAGCAAATCGCTGCAGACAAAACTGCAATGGGCGATGCAGCTAAATGGTTAAAAGACGATTCAAATGAAAAATGTACTATTATGTTGTTCAATGGCGTGCCTTTAACTGTAAGCGCACCGAACTTCGTAGTATTAAAAATTGTTGAAACTGATCCGGGTGTACGCGGTGATACATCTGGCGGTGGCGGTAAACCAGCTAAGCTTGAAACAGGTGCGGTTGTTCGTGTTCCGTTATTTGTTCAGCAAGAAGATAGCGTTCGTGTAGATACTCGTACTGGCGATTATTTAGAGCGTGCATAATAGTTAAAAAATAAACTATTATCGAAGGGATGATGTAAATCATCCCTTTTTTTATGCGAAAGTATAAGAGGAAAAAAATTAAAGGAGGAGTACAGTCACAAGGATTTGATAGAACAGTACATAACAATATAAAAATGCTGTAGTTATTTATTGAGAGGTTAAGAATGGACACAATGCAAGCGAAATCTACGCTTCCCTCCAAGCTGGTCTGGAGCCTAGTGGCAATTATAGGTGCAATTTCTTTTGGGATGCTGGCACTCAGTCGTGGTGAACATGTTAATGCGGTTTGGCTTGTACTGGCTGCAGCATGTGTATATAGCATCGCATATCGATTTTATAGTCTATTTATTGCAACTAAAGTATTTGAATTAAACCCAAGACGTTTAACCCCAGCACATCGTTTAGCCGATGGTCTGGATTATGTTCCCACCAATAAATATGTACTTTTTGGTCACCACTTTGCGGCAATTGCAGGAGCGGGGCCATTAGTCGGGCCAATTTTGGCTGCACAAATGGGCTTTTTACCTGGAACGCTCTGGCTACTGGTCGGTGTGGTTGTCGCGGGTGCAGTACAAGACTTTTTAGTTTTATTTATTTCAACGCGTCGAGACGGTCGTTCGCTTGGTGAAATGGCAAAACAAGAACTGGGTTCTTTTGCCGGTATTGTTGTAATGCTTGGTGCGCTTGGGGTAATGATTATTATCCTTGCGGTATTGGCTTTAGTTGTGGTTAAAGCACTTGCCCATAGTCCATGGGGTGTGTTTACGATTGCAGCCACTATTCCAATTGCATTATTTATGGGCGTTTACATGCGATTTATTCGCCCGGGACGTATTGCTGAAGTTTCGATTATTGGCTTCGTCTTAATGATGCTTGCCATTGTTTACGGTGGACATGTTGCAGCAGATCCTTATTGGGGTGAATTTTTCACTTTAACAGGAACACAGCTTACATGGTGCTTAATCATTTATGGATTTATCGCCTCAGTCTTACCTGTCTGGTTATTGTTAGCACCACGTGATTATCTATCAACATTCCTTAAAATTGGTGTCATTCTCGGTTTAGCAGTCGGTATTTTAATTGCATTACCTGAATTGAAAATGCCAGCAGTGACTCATTTTATTGATGGAACTGGCCCTGTTTTCTCAGGTAGCTTATTCCCATTCCTATTTATTACCATTGCTTGTGGTGCCATCTCTGGTTTCCATGCGCTTGTATCGAGTGGAACCACACCAAAGCTCATTGATAACGAAGCTGATATTCGCGTGATTGGTTATGGCGGCATGCTCATGGAATCTTTCGTCGGTATCATGGCGATGATCTGTGCAACTGTCTTAGACCCAGGCGTGTACTTTGCAATTAATGCGCCTGCGGCTGTATTGGGTACAACTGTAGAAACGGCGGCAGAAGCTGTTCGTAATTTAGGGTTTGTGGTTACTCCTGAAATGTTAACGCTGTTGGCACAGGAAGTCGGAGAAACTTCGATTTTATCGCGTACAGGTGGTGCGCCTACCTTTGCTATTGGTATGGCACATATCATTTCGGAAATTTTCAATAGCCGTTCAATGATGGCTTTCTGGTATCACTTTGCCATTTTGTTTGAAGCATTATTCATCTTAACTGCTGTAGATGCGGGTACACGTGCTTGTCGCTTCATGGTGCAAGATACGGTTGGTATTGTTATTCCTGTGGTTAAAGCATCAGGTTCATTCTTTGGTAACTTGGTCGGTACGGCTGTTGCGGTAGGTGGATGGGGTTTCTTCGTCTATCAAGGCGTGATTGATCCACTCGGCGGTGTTAACTCTTTATGGCCTTTATTTGGTGTTGGTAACCAAATGTTGGCTTCAATGGCCCTTATTTTGGGTACAGTCATTCTGTTTAAAATGAAAAAAGAAAAATATGTTTGGGTAACAATCATCCCAACAATTTTCTTGTTCGTGACCTGTATGACAGCGGGCTGGCAAAAGATTTTCCACGAAAATCCAAAGATTGGTTTCTTGGCACAAGCACATAAATTCTCTGATGCAATCGCTCGTGGTGAAATTCTTAAACCAGCTAAAACCATTGCTGAGATGCAAAACATTGTAATGTCGAATCAGATTAATGCTGCGCTTTGTGGCTTCTTCATGATTGTTTCGATTGTCATGATTATTGCTTCAATTGGTATTGTACGCCGTGCTTTAGCAAGTCCGACACCGACTGTAAATGAGTCTCCAGCTGTATATGCAGATCCGGAAGTGGTAACTCCACGAGGAGAGTAATGATGAATTTTAAATTTGCAAAAAATGGAACTGTCATTATTGCGAAAATCATCAAAATGACGGTGCTCTCACAAAAAGAGCTGTTGCTTTCTCCAAAGAACTGGTCGCGTATTGCGACGCTGTGGCAGCGTTTGCAGCAAAGCTTTCGACTGATGGTTGGTGTTCCAGATTATCAGACTTATTTGGAGCATATGAAAGCTCATCATCCTGATTTAACACCAATGGATGATAAAACTTTCTATCGTTATTGTGTCGATGCGCGTTATCCATCGGCAGGTGGTACTTTAAAGAAATGCCCTTGTTAAGTTGAGCTTGAAATTCAGCTAAACAAAACGGTATGTGGTTAAAGCATGTACCGTTTTTCTTTTTTTGGAAATGAAAAAAGGTTGCTTAAAGTCTGCTCATTTGTATTTTTTTCAATTGAAAATCACTTGTTTTGCTTTTGAAAAATGAATATTATGCTTTCCATTCTAGGTGTATAGCTCAGTTGGTTAGAGCGCTACGTTGACATCGTAGAGGTCTCCAGTTCGAGTCTGGATATACCTACCAAGATTTATAAAGGGTTTACATCGTTTTAATAACATGTAAACCTTTTTTTATGCCTGTTTTCTTCATTTATATTTGGCAGAATTGATAATCCAAACTCGATTATTAGATTATTAGTCGTTCCTTGACTGAGAATACAACTGCGAGACGTAATCGTTAATATAAAGCCCTTTAGAGGGCTTTATTATTTCATTCTGGTTTTT
>NZ_JRVL01000288.1:0-652 GCF_054823985.1 Acinetobacter sp. GN11
AAAATTTTTCAACCAAATCTTTATAACGATCAAACCCTAAATTTAATACATTTAACATTAATAATTGCATTAATTTTTCTGGTATAGAAGCTCTAACTATATTTGTATATGTCTTTTTTATTATTAACTTATCAGATCGAATATAACCATTCGAATCAATTTTATCATCTATATTTTTAAGCAACTGATATAAAAGCATAAAATAACGAGAAACAACTCTATCTTTGAGTAACTCTCCTAATGGCTCTTTTATACCTTCTACATTTTTACGAAGAACAGTTATGTAGCATTCATCTAACAATGACTTTTGCTCATTTTCCACTTCTTCTAATTCAGCGAGCAAACTATTCAACTCACGTAACATAGCGAAAAAAATACTATCAAACTGTTGCATGCTTTGGGTTAATAATTGTTGTTCCATAACCTGTTTTGATCCAGTTTGGGCATCAGCAGATCTTTGTAACTCACTCCTTGTAAGTCCCAACTCCGTTCTTGATAAATTTAGCTCGTCTAAAGTTCTTTTCAATTGCTCGTCAGCAAAATTCAATTGTTTAACTTGGATGTAGATAGTAAATAAAAGTGCAGAAAAACTTAAGAATGCCAAAACTGGATTGAGAGTACCACCTATATAATCCCCAAACTGCCCCCACTT
>NZ_JRVL01000289.1:0-4412 GCF_054823985.1 Acinetobacter sp. GN11
GAACAAATCTTTTTCTGGTTTATACATGAGGCAAATTTAATTTTTATTTTTAAGAGGAGAAAAATTCTTTTGTTTAAACATTCTCAATTTTTGAAAAAAACATTAATTACAACGTCTTTGATTACATTCAGCCTCTCAAGTCATGCAGCCCTTACCTTTGGTAATGCTGAAGAAGGTCAACTTAAAGTGAGTGGTACTGTTCGAGCTAAATATGTTTATGATTTTGACTCTGAACCTTCTACGAGTAAATTTTCCTTTAACGACGCAGTATTATGGTTAGACTACAACTCCCCGAAATGGATTGGCCGTTTAGATTATCGGGTTTATGAATATTACGGGCGTTTAGGCGATGCAAATTGGCTGACCGATGCGTGGTTGGGTTATAAAATTAATGAAAACAGTAAAATTATTGCTGGCTTAAACCCCGTTCCTTTTGGCTTGGGTCGCTTTTGGGGAAATACTTATTATTTAGGAATTGCCAATAGTGCAGGTTGGGAAGATGTGCATAACCTTGGGGTGAAATATGACTTCAATGATGGAATCAATGAAGCACAACTCGCCTTTTACCCTACCGATGGTGGTACCTATAGAGGTAAAAGCAAAGACTCAAGCCGATTTAGTATCAACCCTGTCAATGCGGATGACTCTGTACCACAAGGCACCAATACTAAAGAAAAGAACTCGGTTGTTGTTCGCGGTGCTCATACCTTTAAAAATGTCTTAGGCCAAGAAAATTTCTCTACCCAACTGGGCGCCTCTGCATGGTACTCCACCATTAAAAATAAACGCTCAGGTCAAGATGGCGATCGCCAAGTCTATTCAGTTTTTAGCAATACCAATTATAACCAATGGAATTTACAGCTTTTGGCTGGTTATCAAGACATTGATAATGCCGATACTCAATATAAAGATCATCTAACTTTGGGTGGTTTCGATTATTCATTTAACTCTGCAACCAAAGGTCAGATTTATTCAGCCGAACTCAGCTATTTATTTCCCCAGCAGTTTGGCCCAATTACCTCTGTTCGTCCTTACCTAAACTATAGTTCTTATCGAAAAGAACAAGATGGCTTTAAAGACTCCACCCGTTTTATACCCGGCATTGCGTTTAACTATCAAAAATTGACGGTACAAGCCGAGTTGCTGATGGGCAAACATGACCCATACTTAGGAGATAGTGAAGGCCTTGCAGCTGGTGGAACCAATGATAAATGGAACAAAAAAGCGTTTGTGATTTTTGCTTATTACTTCTAATTCTTAAAACAAAGGCCAACAGATGTTGGCCTTTGTTTTCATTTAGATATCTATTTTTACTCTAGTCGATTACTGGTGAATTATTGAGAGGAAGTTCTGCTTTATCTTCATCGATAACATCGACATCTTGAGCGGTAGGCTCAAACTTAATCAGTAGTCCAATCACAATTAAAGGAATAAACGCAAAGATAGAAATAATCAGGTAAACATCGGTTTTATATCCCGCCATCCAGATCGGTAAAACAAACAAAGCAATTGCTTGAGCAACACCCGTTACTGCACGGTTAAACCCAACACCAACGCCACGAATTGAAGCAGGGTAAGCCATGGTTGGATAGACCATCATTTGTGCCCCTGGCCCGAAACCTTCAGCAAAAAGCCACAAACCGAGCATTCCAATTGCGGTGTAGAGTAAAAAGCTATTGCCCGGTTCACCAATCAATGCCAATGCAATGAGGGCAATAAACTGAAGTAAAAAGCCTGTAAGCAACACATGACGAGATTTAAATCTGCTGGCGACAAATACACCTAACAACCCACCCGTAAATGCAAACAGTAAATTGAGTCCAAGTGTGGTGGTAATGGTCGTCAAGACATCAGTATGAAAGAAACGCGTTAAAATCGAAGGTAAAAAGAAGGCAATGGTGGTGTACTGAAATGCCACCGAAATGTGAATCACAATTGCCACAATCGTTCTTGGCAAATAGGTTTTATTAAATAAAACTGCAAAACCCTCGCGCTTTTTCTTTTCAGCAGTTCTTTCTACTTTTTCAACTGTAGCGACTGCATTAATTGCATAAGATTCTTGTAGAACTTTAGCTGCACCTTTTAAATCACCTTGGTTTGCAAGCCAGATTGGTGATTCAGTTAAATATTTACCGCGAATAAAAATAATGAGTAACGCTGGCACTGCTCCAAAAATTAAAGATGCTCGCCATAACCAGTTGCTATGTTCAGGGGGTAAAAGAAAGTAAAGCGCCAGAACTAAACCAAAACAGACCGAAGAAGCGGCATACCACATTGGGCACCATGCCGCTAAACGCGCTGCCTTGTTGCTACTACCGTTAAACTTGGAAAACTCAGATAAGTATGACATTGCCACAGGCAAATCAATACCAACACTAATTCCCATAATAAATCGGGCTAAAATCAAAACCCAGACATTAGGTGCAAAGCCTGCGACAATTGCCGCAATGACAAAGAGCACCATGTCCGCCATAAAGACCCGATAACGGCCAATTTTATCTGTCAGCCAACCACCAATCAGATTACCAACAATGGTTCCGCAGACAATTGCTGAAGCTACGACCCCAGTCATGACAGGGCTTAAAGAAAACTCTGAGATAACTTGCTCAATACCAAACGACAGCGTTGTTAAATCATAGGCATCAATAAACACCCCAATGAGTGCCAACCAAATAACTTTATTCGACTTACCCTTCCCTGCAAATTTTGAAATTAATTGTGAAACATCATCGGGAGATTTAATTTCATAACGATGGTTATGATCGAGTTCTTGTGTGCTCACTTAATAATTCCTGAATTTTAATAACAGGAACAAAATAATGATTATTCACATAATACAAAAACAAATTAATCTGATGTTTTAATCTAAATTATAGAATTATCTTTTCATTATTAACTCAGCAGTAAAACCGATATAAAAAGACAAAATAAAAGCCGGTATTTAACCAGCTATTTATTTAAAGGTTTTCTAAAATATTAACTCGCCTCAGCAAGTTTTAACTCTTTTAGATTACGATATTTTGCACCGCGGTGATTTTCAGGCAAATATGGCCCAGCACCAAATAGTTTTTCTCTTAATGTTCCTTGTGCATATGAGGTTTGATATACCCCACGTTTTTGCAACTCTGGAACAATAAATTCGACCACATCGGCAAAGGTTTGATGAGCCAAAATATAGGCAAGGTTAAAGCCATCGACATCGGTATCTTCAACCCATTGCTGTAAAGCATCTGAAACCGTTTCTGCCGAACCCACTAACACAGGTCCATTACCACCTAAGCTGTTCCAATTTGCAATTTCCTCAATGGTCCAAACACGCTCTGGATCTGCATTTACATAAGAATCTAATAAAGATTGAATCGCGTTGGTTTGAATGTATTCAACTTTGTCCGTTGGCTGGTATTGTGAAAAATCAACTCCCGACCAGCCAGACAGCAATGTTAACGCCCCATCGTAGCTTCCATAGCTTTGATATTCTTTAAACTTAGCCTGTGCTTTTGCATCGGTTTCATCAGTGACAATCGACAAAAGTGCATAAATTTTGACAGAGTACGGGTCACGGCCTTCTTGAGCCAATTTTTGACGAATGCCCTGTACCACTTTTTTAGTGGCAATTTTAGACGGCGCTGCTATGAATACACACTCGGCATTTTGACTAGCAAACTTCTGCCCGCGTGAAGATGCTCCCGCTTGGTAAAGTACTGGTGTTCGCTGCGGTGATGGCTCACAAATATGGATGCCCGGTACAGTAAAATATTTACCCTCGTGCTGAATTGGATGCACTTTTTTATGGTCAGCAAAGACACCACTTTCACGGTCACGCAGGACCGAACCTTCTTCCCAAGAACCTTCCCAAAGTTTATAAAGGACTTCTAAATATTCATCAGCAATATCATAACGATTGTCATGATTGACCTGAGTTTTTAGGCCTAAGTTTTTTGAACCACTTTCCAAATAAGACGTCACAATATTCCAACCAACTCGCCCTTTGGTTAAATGGTCTAGCGTGCTAATACGTCTAGCAAAAGGATAAGGATGCTCAAAGGAAATAGAAGTCGTTACACCAAAGCCCAAGTGCTTTGTGACTGCCGCCATAGCAGGCACAATCTGTAGCGGATCATTGACTGGAACTTGTACTGCACCTGTTAAGGCATGTTCAGCACTTTGATGGTAAACATCGTAAATGCCGAGCACATCTGCAATAAAAATACCGTCAAAAAAACCACGCTCAAGAATTTGTGCTAAATCTGTCCAATATTCTAAATCTTTATATTCAACAGATCGGTCTTGAGGATGTCGCCATAATCCTGGAGATTGGTGGGCAATACAATTCATTTCAAAAGCATTAAAACTAATTTTCTTAGTCATAAAATATCAACCAGCATTTTATTTATTTTTATACTAAAGCAATT
>NZ_JRVL01000290.1:0-488 GCF_054823985.1 Acinetobacter sp. GN11
ATACAATGATTGATAAGTAAAAATTCATAATATAGTTTAGCTACACGCCAATTTAGCCTTTCAAAATTTAATGGATAAACTAGACTGTATTCATACTTTTATTAGTGTTGTAGAAAGTGGAAATTTTAGTCATGCCTCTAGAAACTTAGGTATTACTCGAGATCAAGTTTCTAAAAGAATTTTTTATTTAGAAAGTTTATTCAGTACATCATTGTTTATTCGTAACACTAGAAAGATGGACCTGACTCGTTCAGGGGAAAAGTTTTATCAACGGTGTAAAGTTATTGTTAAAGAGCTAGATTTAGCCGCTATTGACTTCATCTATGATCAAAAATATCCTGAAGGTATATTAAAAATCAACGTTCCAGATGCTTTTATTCAGACATGCTTTTCAGATATTATTTCCAATTTTCTAAACCAATATCCTAACATCGAAATTGACCTATTATTTTCAGAGAAATCAATAGATATCAATGAACATAAATTTG
>NZ_JRVL01000291.1:0-1355 GCF_054823985.1 Acinetobacter sp. GN11
TTCAAATCTTTAGATCTCATTTTATATAAATTTTTTGTGCGGATTTTTCTATAGAACTTCGTGCAAATCTCTTCATTCACCTCATTATTTACTAGATGTTCAAATTCACTCAAAATTCAACCTACAAAAACTCAACTTTAATGTTACAATACAGTGATTTACTCAATTTCAATTGGACTTCAAAAGAAATGAATAGATTGTTATTACTTTTTTTATCTTTAAATATTAGTCTTTTTTCTTCCTTAGCTTTTTCTGAAACAAACACATTTCAAATGAAACAAGAATATACCCCTCCTAACTTTAATCAGCATAAGAGCATGCTTGCAGTAAACGCGAATTCTCAAGAACATAAATTTAATGGGCAACCAAAAGAGTTTTCTAATTCGACTCCAGATCATCAAAATGTAGATTTTTTTGAAATTGCAAAACAATATCAAGAAAAGGAAACTAAGCCATCTTACTCTACTGAAGAAACAGTCAATATGAGTGATCATGAGCGTAGTCTTTACTACATTAGAAATCATGATAATGTTGGCATTCAAAGAGAAATTAATGGTCAGCAGTTTAAATCGCTAAAACAACAGCGCGATAAAGGCGTGATTTCAAATGATGTATATAAAGAAAAAGTCTACAAGATCTTAAGCCAACCTTCTTTTAAATAAGTTAAAAGCCCTCACCAGAGGGCTTTTCTTTAAGCATTAAAGTCTTAGCCAATTTAAGTAAGCATCGACATAAAATATTCTAATAACTTATCTCTTTCATCGATCTTATTCGCACTTAAAAGCTGAACCATGGCCCCATCAATCACAAATAAAAACATGTAAGCGTCTTCAAGTGTAGCGGTAACTTTTACGGTTAAAATCAGCTTATAAATTTCTTTAATTAACCATTTTCGATAGTCACTGACGATTTTGTAGGCTGTGGGATAAACCTTTTCAATTTCAAAAATGGCTTTAAACTGTAAATGATAAAACCCCTCTAAATCAGCATGTAAAAAGAAGATTTTCTTTAACTTATCGAACACCATAAGTTCACGGTACGAATGGATAATCGAAAATACTTCATCTTTTAACGCATCTTTTTGAAAAGTCAGACACATCTCAATAAGTTTTTCTTTAGATGAAAAGCAGTTATAAAAGGTGGCTTTGGGTATTTTGGCATCGCTAACAATTCGGTCTACACCGACATTATTAAAGCCATATTGATTAAATAAATTTCTTGCCGCGTGTAGCACTCGCAGTGCTTTAAATGATGCTTCTAAAGTTGGCATAGAGATACCGTTTAAAATAATTTTTTGTTGTATATAAATGAGATAAAAATGCCGCCACTCTTAAAATGAGTGCTAAAAACAGGCA
>NZ_JRVL01000292.1:0-3728 GCF_054823985.1 Acinetobacter sp. GN11
AATTTAACAGTTTATATAAATACGTCTAAGATGAGAAAAGTTAAGTATAAAAAATATCTTAATCTAGGTGCTCTGAGCTTAGAGTTTTGTGATTGAAATTTTTTGACAGTGACTCTAAAAGTTAGATCAAGTTATTTTGAGTTTTTATAGCCATAAATCTGATTATAAAATTGAAATACTTATAAATTTCATATACTTTGAATTGTTTAAAATTCACTCAAAAATAGTAACAATAAGATAGGTAAAACATGATTTCTTTAGAGCTTTTCATTACATTTTTAATTACTACAATTATTTTTGCTTATATTCCGGGTCCGGCAATGCTTTATACGGCTGCACAGACGCTTTCTCGCGGCAGAAAATCTGGTTTGATGGCAGCATTTGGAATTTTCTTAGGAGGTTGTTTTCATATCATTGCAGCCTCTTTAGGCTTAACGACCATCTTTCAAATTATTCCAAAACTCTATGATATTATTAAGATTTTAGGTGCTTTATATTTAGTTTGGTTAGGCATTAAATTAATTAGATCTACCTCGTCCCCGACTGTTCAGCAAAATGTTGAAAATGGTCAATTGTCTTTAAAGCAGAGCATTCTGGTCGAAGTTTTAAACCCTAAAACCGCTATTTTTTATATCGCCTTTTTACCTCAATTTATTAATACCTCATTAGATTTTCCAGTTTGGTCTCAATTCATCATTCTGGGGCTGATTGTGAATCTAATCTTTGTTTCTGCTGATGTTGTTTGTGTGTTTTTAGCCAATTACATCAGTCAAAAATTAACTAAATCAAAGAAGCCCCAAAAATCTATGTCAGTGATGGGTGGACTCATTTTTATGGGACTAGGCGTTTTTCTTGGCTTTAAAAACCAGTAGTTTCTACGGGTAAATGTTTACCTAACAATGAAAAAGTAACGTCCGCAACTTCCAACGGGTCTGAACTGGTCCAAATAATATGATTCCCCTCATTTGGACTTTCAGAACTTAACTTATATTGATTGAGCTGCCGAATTAATTGCGCTGTTACAGCTTCGGAAGGCTCAATAATTTGGATATCACGACCTACAATTTCCTGAATCGTATCCGAGACAAACGGATAGTGTGTGCATCCTAAAATAATTGTATCCACTTTTTGTTCGACCAGCGGCGCCAAAATATTTTTTAAATAATCTTTAACTTCCGCGGTATGCGCTTTGCCCGTTTCAATTTTTTCAGCTAAACCAATACATGGCACTAAAGACACTTTAATATCTTGCGCATACGTTTCAATTAAACTTTTTAAGTTTTTGCCTTTAACCGTAGTTGCAGTTGCCAAGACAGCAATATGCTTACTTTGTGTGATTGCTACAGCAGGTTTTACCGCTGGTTCTATAGCAATCAGTGGCACATTAATTTGCGCTCTGATTGTTTCAATCGCTACTGCAGTCATGGTGTTACAAGCAACAACGATTGCTTTGCACTTCCCGTCATTTATAAGATTTGAGATTAAGTGAGTGGTTCTTGAAACAATCCAGTCGCTATCTCTGTCTCCATAAGGGACATATTTCGAGTCTGCAAAGTAAATAATATCTTCATTCGGAAGAGCCTGCCGAATGTGCTTAAAGAGAGACAGCCCGCCTAAACCAGAATCAATCATTCCAATCGGGTTATTCTTCTGGTTCATTATTTTTTCCAATTTAAAATTCTAAAAGAAACTATATTTTTCATTATTATATTCTGTTTTCTATCAGTTTTTAAATCAGGCCCAACGAGGACCTGACCTAAATTTCGAATTTTGTTTTAAGCTGCCGCTTTTTGTTCCTTAATCCAATTTTTAATACGTGCATCCAGTATATTTAAAGGCAATGTTCCTGCATTTAAGATCATGTCATGGAACGCTTTTATATCAAAACGATCTCCAAGCTCCTGTTTCGCGAGCTCCCGTAGCTCTAAGATTTTTAGTTGTCCCATTTTATATGCCAATGCTTGTGCAGGAATAGCAATATATCGGTCTGTCTCTGCCTGAATATCAGGTTCATCTAAAGCTGAGTGTTCTCGCATGAAATCAATCATTTGCTGACGGGTCCATTTTTTATAATGTACTCCAGTGTCAACCACTAGACGACAAGCACGGAACAACTCACTCGATAGTCTTCCATAGTCTGAAAGCGGGTCTTTATAGAAACCAACATCTTTACCCAATTGCTCTGCGTAAAGTGCCCATCCTTCAATGTAGGCGGTGTGATTCGGCTGCTTTCGGAACATCGGTAAATTTGGCAGGTTTTGGGCAATATCAATCTGCATATGGTGGCCGGGAATTGCCTCATGGTAAGCAGTCGCTTCCATTGATATTTTTGAACGTTCAGAGAAGTCGCCAGTATTTACATAAACCTGTCCGGGGCGTGAACCATCAGGCGTGCCTTGGTGATACTCCGCACCTGCCGCTTCTTTTTCTCGATATTGCTCTACAGGTAAAACTTCGACTTTATTTTTTGGCAATAAACCAAATAGCTTCGGCAACTCTGGTTGCATTTGGGCAATATATCCGCGATAAATCTCTAAAATTTCTTCACGAGATTTTGGAAAAACGGCTGGATTTGTTTTTAAGGATTGTTGGAAACTTTTTAAGTCATTAAAACCTTGTGCTTTGGCAATTTCAAGCATTTCCGCTTCAATACGAGTCACTTCTTTTAATCCGAGCTGATGAATATTTTCAGGGCTTTCCAAGGTTGTCGTATTATTTTCTACATAATAGCGATAAAGCTCATCACCGTTTGGCAAGCTCCATATACCTTCGTGTTGTCGTCCATAGGGTAAGTAATCTTTCTGAATAAACGTGCCGAGTTTTTGATAGGCAGGCCGAACATTCTGATCTATGGCCTGTATGATTTCACGGCTTAAACGCTCTTGTTCTGCTTTCGAAATGTTTTTTGGAAATTGCTTTAATGGTGAAGCAAACACACTGTCTTTTCCTGCTGGAGTTGCAATGCTATCAATCTGCTTTGCCACCTTTTCAATTAAATACTTGGGTGGCATCAAGCCATCTTTTTGTCCTTGTTTCGCTAATTGAGTACCTTGATCAAGAATAAGAGGAATTTGTTTTAAACGAGCAATATAATCTTGATATTGCTTCGTATTATTAAATGGAATCGAACTAATAAATCCCGGAAATTGTAAATGTAGCCCCCACATTTGATTGAAAGGCATTTCATATAGTTTCAAATCATAACTTTTAAGAGTCTCTTTCAACTGATAAATCATTAGATCTTTATTTAATTGATCAGTTGCTGAAAACCCTGTGCTATCAATCGCTTCAAAACGTTTTAAAAAATTTTGAGTAGTTTTTTTATCTTTCTCGATCTGAGTTTTTGAAACCTCGGTCCATCGATTGTTGTAGCGTAAATCTCCTAAAGTCGTTGCAGTTTCAGGGTTATTTCGCAAAGTATATTCCCACTGTTCTTGTAAAAGCTGGTTTAAAGCTTTCACCCGAACAGAGACATTACTATTTGTTTTAGATTGTGATTTTTCGATGGTATTCGTATTAATTTCGGGGGTTGCAGCATCAGAAGAATGAGACATCCAAAATAAAACACTGATACAAGCCAAATGTAAGGTTCTGTTTTTCATTTAATTATCCAGAAATATTTAACGAAGTTTAAAATAAAGACAAAACAAATTACGTGCCAAGCAGCATATAAAATGGTGTAAAAATCGAGTATTTTTTAACTCAATGATTTTATAAATTAATTTTCT
>NZ_JRVL01000042.1:0-24828 GCF_054823985.1 Acinetobacter sp. GN11
TCCCGCGTTCGAATCGCGGACGACCCACCAAATTCTAAAAAGCCTCTCACTGCGAGAGGCTTTTTTTATTGTTATCTTATTTTAATTTCATGACTAAAAGATGACGATGCATTTCTTATATAAAATGTCTTTAACCCAATTCATAAAGATTTCTAAACGTTTAGGAATATAACTTCGGTTCGGATATAAAATATTGAGTGGCAAGGATTGAGGCGTATGTGCACTTAGCACTTCAACCAAGGTTCCTTGCTCTATTTTATCCTGAACATCGTAGTATGGAAGTTGAATAATCCCTAAGCCAGCACAAGCCGCTGCAACATAGGCTTCTGTATTATTTACACTTAAAGCACTATCGATCATCACTGTTCCATCTTGATATAAAAATACGCCCTGCTTTTCCCCTACGGCTCCTGCGTAGTTAATGAGTTTGTGCTGTGATAAATCTTCCAATTGTTCAGGAACACCGTACTGTTCCAAATAATGAGGACTTGCACAGTTCACCATAATCAAATTACCAACAAACTTCGCAATCAAACTACTATTCTCTAGCTGCCCCACCCGAACGACACAATCAATCCCTTTCTCGATCAAGTCAGTAATGTCATCAGAGCTATTTAGTTGTAAATGAATGTCTGGATAGCGGCTATAAAAATCGGGAAGTTCAGGAATAATCACTTGATGCACGATTCGGCTGGGCATTGAAATTTTTAGCGTGCCACGGTAATGCTGCTTTTGCGTTTGTATGAGTTGTTCGAGCTGTTCATAGTCAAATAATAGATTTTGACATTCGGGCAATATTCTTTGTCCATCTTGAGTGAGGCTTACTTTGCGCGTGGTGCGGTGAAATAGCCGAACACCATAGTGAGTTTCAAGTTGCTGAATTGCACTCGTCACTGTCGAGCGAGGTAAATCAAGCTGATTTGCCACCTCACTAAAACTTTGTCGTTTAGCGACTTCTGTGAAAATAAAAAATTGCTGCAACCGATCCATTTAATTGTTCATATTTTCTGAATAGTTAAACCAAACTAGCATAATTGATCAAAAATTACCGCCAATCTAGACTAAAAACGCATTAGAACAAGTCAGCATAGGAACAATCATCATGACAACTCATACGCTTAAAGATAAAGTTGTACTGATTACAGGCGGTGCAAAAAACTTAGGTGGTCTCATTAGCCGTAAATTTGCAGAACAAGGCGCAAAAATCGCAATTCACTACAATAGCGCTGAAACTCAAACAGATGCAGAACAGACTCTCGCAGAGTTAACAGCTTTGGGTGTAGATGCTGTTTTAATTCAGGCAGACCTAACGGATATTGATAATATTGAAAAGCTATTCTTAGACACCAAGCAACATTTTGGCGGAATTGATATAGCCATTAATACAGTTGGAAAGGTTTTAAAGAAATCCTTTTTAGACACCACAGAACAAGAGTTTGATAGCATGAGCGATATCAACTCAAAAATTGCCTACTTCTTTATTCAATCAGCGGGTCGTCATTTAAATGACGGCGGAAAGATCTGTTCAATCGTGACTTCTCTTCTTGCAGCCTACACTGGGCTGTATTCAACCTATGAAGGCTTAAAAGCACCTGTTGAGCATTATACTCGCGCTGCGTCAAAAGAATTTGGAGACCGCCAAATTTCTGTGACTGCTGTTGCACCAGGGCCTATGGATACACCATTCTTTTATGGACAGGAATCTGCCGAAGCAGTGGCTTACCATAAATCAGCTTCAGCTTTAGGTGGGCTCACCAAAATTGAAGATATTGAGCCATTAGTCCGTTTTTTGGTGACCGATGGTTGGTGGATTACCGGTCAAACAATTTTTGCAAATGGTGGCTACACCACTCGCTAAAATCAAAAAGCCGCATCTCATGGTGCGGCTTTTTAGTTTGCTTCATTATAAAAATTCTTCTAGCACGGAGTTCAAGAAAATATGCCCCTGCTCTGTACAGGCTAAACGGGAAACATCATCTACCAGTAGTTTTCTAGCTCGCAGTGAAGTGAGTACATCATTTAAATGATCTAAGCTTACGCCTGTACGCTGTTCATATAACTCAGCTTTTACACCGTCATTTAGACGTAAAGCATTCATCATAAATTCAAAAGGAAGCTCTTCTACCTCAATCTTTTTCATTTGCAAATGTTCAGCAGGAACCTTAGCTAAATAGTCTTTTGGCAAACGAGTCTTTTGGAAACGATACACACCATCTGGTTGTGTCACTTTGCCATGTGCACCTGCACCAATCGCAAGATAATCACCAAATTCCCAATAATTCAAATTATGTGCTGAAGGCAGCTCTTTACGCCATGCCGAAACTTCATAATTTATAAAACCATTTGCCTTAAGATATGCCTCACCCTGCTCTTGAATATCTTCAAGCATTTCATCTTGCGGTAGAACGGGTTGGGTACGAAAGAAAACGGTATTTGGTTCAATGGTGAGTTGATACCAACTAATATGTGTTGCGCCACTTTCTACAGCAAGCTTGAGATCATAGAGCGCCTGCTCTAGCGTTTGCTCAGGCAAACCATGCATTAAGTCTACATTCACTCGCTTAAAGCCAGCCTGCTTTGCTTGTTGAATCGCTTCAATTGCATTGTTTGCAGAATGAATACGTCCAAGCTTTTGCAAATGATCAGTATCAAAGCTCTGGACACCTATCGATAAGCGGTTAATGCCTGCCTCTAAATACCCTGCAAACGGATCATGCTCTACCGTTCCCGGATTTGCCTCTAAAGTAATTTCGCAGCCATCTTCAAACTTAAGCAATGACTTAAGTTCTGCAAATAACCAAACATAACCCTGTGCCGAAATCAATGAAGGTGTCCCACCACCAATAAACACACTATGAATTGAACGCCCCTGTGCCATCTCTAGTTGAGTTTCAAAGTCAGCGACCAACGCTTTTAAATAGGTTTGCTCAAGTTCTGACGAAAGTGCTCCGTCTGGTACGGCATGCGAGTTAAAGTCACAATATGGACATTTACGCACGCACCAAGGCATATGGATATATAAAGATAACGGAACAGAAGCAGGGTTTAATACGGCCAAGGAGCAGGTCCAATTTACACAATATTTCTATTTTAACATGACTGCATCAATGGGCTTATGAAAACATACCTTAATTGCTTTAGACTAAATTTAAACATTCTTAAATACTGATAAAAATGATGAAATTCTCTAGCCAACTTTTCCTGTTTTTGCCCTTAGCTATGGGAATTGGTGTTGCCATGGCTTTTCAGACTGCAATCAATGCTCAACTGCGCGAGCAACTACATTCACCCTTACAAGCAGCTTTATTATCATTTTTCATAGGTACTATTGTTTTAGCAGTTATGGTTTTCTTTCAAAGTGCTGAGAAACCCACTTTAAGTGAAATATCAAATATTCCATGGCTTCTTTGGACTGGAGGATTTCTTGGGGTTTATGCAATCAGCATGAGCATTTATACTGCACCTAAGCTTGGTTTTTTAACCTTTACAGGGCTAGTCGTTTTTGGGCAAATCGTTATTTCTATGTTACTTGATCATTTTGGTTGGTTGGGCACAGAAAAGACACCTGTTACATGGCAACGATTTCTTGGTGGAGTCATCATCTTTGTCGGTGTGGTACTCACTTTGCAGCGTTAGCTTCATTTTTTATATTTAAAAAGAGTACCTTTTGTGTCGAATGTCACATCTTTTCGGTCTGAATTAAAACAACTCTTCCACTTAATGCTACCGATTTTAATTACCCAGTTTGCTCAAGCAGGATTCGGGTTAATTGACACTATTATGGCTGGGCATTTATCTGCAACTGACTTAGCAGCAATTGCTGTAGGGGTCGGTTTATGGGTTCCAATCATGCTCCTGTTCAGCGGCATTATGATTGCAACGACACCCTTGGTAGCCGAAGCAAAAGGCGCAAGAAATACAGGGCAGATCCCTGTCGTTGTTCGTCAGTCATTGTGGGTTGCTGTCATTTTAGGTGTACTGGCAATGCTCATTTTGCAGCTTATGCCGTTTTTCTTGCATGTGTTCGGCGTACCAGAGAGCTTACGACCTAAAGCAAGCCTATTCTTGCATGCAATTGGTTTAGGTATGCCAGCTGTGACCATGTACGCAGCGCTACGTGGCTATTCAGAAGCATTAGGCCATCCACGCCCTGTGACAGCTATTAGCATGTTAGCTTTAGTTGTATTGATCCCTCTTAACATGATTTTTATGCATGGATTAGGGCCAATACCTGCTTTGGGTAGCGCGGGTTGTGGTTTTGCAACATCCATTTTACAGTGGCTCATGCTGATTACTTTAGCTGGCTATATTTATAAAGCTTCGGCTTATCAAAACACGTCTATTTTTAGCCGATTTGATAAAATTAATATGGCTTTAGTTAAAAGAATTTTACAGCTTGGTCTACCAATCGGTTTAGCTGTGTTTTTTGAGATTAGTATTTTTAGTACAGGTGCACTAGTCCTTAGCCCACTTGGTGAAGTGTTTATTGCTGCACACCAAGTCGCAATTTCCGTTACCTCTGTGCTGTTTATGATTCCACTTTCACTAGCCATTGCCCTGACCATCCGTGTTGGTACTTATTATGGTGAAAAGAACTGGGCTTCAATGTACCAAGTTCAAAAGATTGGTCTCAGCACAGCAATATTTTTTGCCATATTAACCATGACTTTTATTGCTCTAGGCC
This sequence comes from Acinetobacter sp. GN11, assembly GCF_054823985.1. NCBI lineage: Bacteria > Pseudomonadati > Pseudomonadota > Gammaproteobacteria > Moraxellales > Moraxellaceae > Acinetobacter > Acinetobacter sp. GN11. Next base: position 4,685 of record NZ_JRVL01000042.1, read on the forward strand.
GTGAACAAATTATCTCGATTTATACTCAAGACTTAAACGTAGCTCCTGTTGCGATGTATTTACTCTGGTTTGCAATGGCATATCAGTTGATGGATGCATTACAAGTAAGTGCCGCAGGCTGTTTAAGAGGTATGCAAGATACTCAAGCACCAATGTGGATTACGCTTATGGCATATTGGGTGATTGCTTTTCCTATCGGACTTTATTTAGCACGTTATACCCATTGGGGCGTAGCTGGTGTGTGGCTAGGTTTGATTATTGGTTTAAGCATTGCTTGTGTTTTATTACTTTCAAGGCTTTATTTAAATACCAAACGTTTAAGCCAGACCTAATAAAAAAGCCGATGAAACATCGGCTTTTTTTCATTATGCAGACTTTGCTCGCGGGCTTGCTCCAATTTGCCAGACAAAGGGTAAATCGGTACGGTTCACTTCCCAATCGCCAATGACCTTTTCTTTATAGATGAGTGGATTATGAGAAGAGACTGTTCGTGCATTACGCCAGAAACGGTCGAGTTGTTTAACCTGACTACTTGCCGATGCACCTAAAGCGTTAAATAACTGGCTGGTTAAATCCAGTACCAAATTAGAAATCACCACCTGCCCTTGCGCCGACTCAAGCTCAGCATCTACATTAAACTGATGTTCTTTCACCTCTAACTCACTAAAGTGACTTTCATAAGCTTTTTGTAATGCTTCTGCTGTTTTAATCGTAATTGCTAGACTTCCATAGGCTTGAGCAGAGGCTTTACCCACCACCTGTAAAACTTGTGGGTCGTGACGAACAAGATCGCCATTACCATGACTAAAAATACGTTTCCTGTCTCGAATCTCTTGGCTGAAAGTTTCAACGGCTGCGTGTGCAATTCCTGTTAGAGTTGCAAGGTGGACAACCTGATAAAAAGCAGTTTGATATTTAAAACGCTGGTCAAATGGAATAAGGTGCGAAGCTGGCAAATGAACCTGATGCACTTTTAAAGTACCACTACCCGTTGTCTTTTGACCAAAGCCATCCCAATCATCAATCACACTTACCCCAGTTTCATGGCGATAAATAGCAGCAATCACATGACGGTCATTCACTTCATCGTAAGCAAATAAATCGATCCAGTCTGCAAAAATACTTCCTGTTGAATAGTACTTTTCGCCATTCACCACCAAGTTACCCGAAGCATCTTTGGTTACTCGGGTAACGACATCACCAATCTGTACGTTTCCAACTTCGGTCCATGCGTTTCCAACTAAATCACCTTGTACAAAACGCTGAAACCAGACTTCCTGCGAATGCTCTTTATGGGCAACTAAACGGTCTTCGACAAAAGCAAAGTGTCCACGCAACGCTTGCACAATATTCGAATCTGCTTGCGCCAATTCTGCTAGAAGCTGGAAAAGTTGTGGCAATGACACCCCATCTCCACCATATTTAACGGGTACCCGTACTGCACCTAATTTGAGTTCTTTTAACCACTGAATAGGTTCAAAAGGCAAAATTCGTTCTTTTTCCCGTTGAATTGCACCTTGGGCAATTTTTTCAAAAACTGGACGAAATCTACTTGCTACTTTTTCATAATCGGCGCCTACCGATAGCTCTTCTAATTCAATTTGAGTAATTGTCATCTTTATTCTCCTAATCTTGTTTTTTTCTTCACTTTAGCTCCATGCATGACGAGGTGGATGGATGCCATTGAGGTAATAATTACCGACAATGTGATATTTCCAACGCACTGGATCATGCAAGGTGTGAGTACGAGCGTTACGCCAATGGCGGTCCAGATTAAGCTCTGACAAAGTAGAACGTGTTCCAGACAACTCAAAAAGCTTATTCGCTGCTAAAATCGCAACTTCTGTAGTGAGTACTTTTGCTTCAGCAACCAGTAATGTCGCTTGATTTACATGTTCTTCTGTCGTGTCGGCAATCGCTTGATCAATCGCATCTCCTGCTAAATCTAATACTGCTTCTGCTGCACGAAGTTTTATTTTTAAATCACCAATGTTTGCAATCGTATAGGGATCATCACTCGCTTTTTCTAAACCTGAGTCGACCCATGCACGGCTATGATTTTTGACATAGTGAATTGTTTCTTCAATTGCGCCACGTGCAATGCCTGCGTCGACAGCAGCTTGAATAAATTGCGAAATCGCACCTGCTGGTGTAGGACGTTCGAAAGCCTGATAAATCGGAACTAAATACTCTTCACGTACTGGAACTTGATTAAGTTCAACAGTACCGCTGGCCGTGGTTCGTTGCCCAAAACCAGACCAGTCATTAATAATATTCACCCCTGAAGTTTCCCGAGGAACGAGTGCAGCATAAGGCTGGCCCTCTTCATTCACCGCGACAATCGGAATCCAATGTGCAAGCAATGCGCCAGTTGCAAAGAATTTCTTGCCATTAATTTCATAACCATGCTCGGTCTTTTTTAATGTGGTAGTGAGGTCAGCCACCGTTTTGCTATGTTTTTCTGAGAAGGCATTCCCAAAACGAATTCCTCTCAACACTAAGTTAAAGAAGAACTGTTGTTGTTCTGGGCCTGCATCAAGACGTAAATGTTCAATAAAAGCCAAGTGATTTTGGGGAAGCTGTGCAAGAGATGGATCAACACTCGCAATTGTTTTGATGACCTCAGCCAAAGTTCGATATTTGACTTGTGCACCACCAAATTGCTTGGGAACCGTAATGGCCCACAAGCCGCTTTGTGAAAACTGTTGAATTTCATTTAGGGGTAAACGGCGCTCTCTGTCTCGCTCAGATGCTTCTTGTGCGAACTCTTGCGCAAGTTGTTTGGCAACCTCAATTGCTTCTTCATCAGAACGAATAATATGCGCATCTTTTGACTGCTCAAACACAGATAAAGGAACCGCCTGAGACCGCCCATGGGCTGAACTTAAACTTGTCATAACTTTTGTTATCTCTATTTTTATTTAACTTACCATTCACATTAGCACCAAAAAAACAGACACTTTATAGATATTAAAGCTTTGTTTATGAAATGGATTTTCACAAGCTTTTCATATTTTTTACTATAAAAATAACATTTTGTTTTTCGAAAATTTTCTTACATGAGATAAACAATTTCATATAGGCTTTTTAAGCTTTGTCACCTATGATCAAAACTAGGCAATATTATGTTGTAGTCAATGAGGTATCGAAGACATGGCAAAGAATGCAAGTTCACCAGGCAAACGTTTTATGAAACTTGCAGGAATGACCGCGAGCATTGCAACGAAAACCGTTTCTAACTCGATTCGAAACTTGACCGCAGATGAAGAGCAAAAGCTGGCTTCAAAAACCAAGTTATTTCAGGATATTGGTTTGCAAATTGCCGACACCTTAGGCGAAATGAAAGGTGCCGTCATGAAAGTTGGGCAAATTGCATCGCAATATAAAGATATTTTCCCACCCGAAGTCGCTAAAGCAATTTCAAAGCTACAACGCCAAGCACCAGCCATGCCTTTTGCCGCTATTCAGCAGCAAGTTGAGAGAGAACTGGGCAAACCGCTTAATGTTGCTTTTAAATCTTTTGATAGTGAACCTTTTGCTGCGGCATCGATTGGACAAGTTCACAAAGCTACGCTGCCTAGTGGCGAACAAGTCGTGGTTAAAGTGCAATATCCAGGTGTTGATGAAGCCTGTGAAAGTGACTTAAAACAAGTACGTTTGGCACTTCGTTTAATGGGCGTACTTAAAATTGATAAAAAGCTACAAGATCAACTTTTTGCAGAAATTCAAGATAGCCTTTCAGCAGAACTTAACTATGAAATCGAGGCTCAAAACCTTGAAGTTTTCAAAACATTCCATAGCCAGTTAGATGAAAAAATTATCATCCCGACTGTTTATAAAGATTATTCTTCAAGACGTATTTTAACCTTGAGCCTCGAACAAGGTGACAGCATTGAAACTGCAAGTTCTTGGCCTCTTGAAATTCGAAATACGATTGGAAACCGCTTAATACGTGCTTTAGGTCAGGAAATGTTCTTTTTAAAACGTTTTCACTGCGACCCTCACCCAGGTAACTTTGCTTTCCGCCAAGACGGTAGTGTCATTATTTATGACTATGGCAGTGTTAAAACACTTTCAAATGAAATCGTACAAAACTTTAAGCGCTTGGTGAATGCAGCTCGTCATGAAAATATCGAGCTTATTGAAACAGAATTACTTGAACTACACTCCCTTGCCGAAAAAGGTAAGTTTCCGAGTGATCTATATAAGCTCTGGATTGAAGTGTTATTACGCCCGCTTAATACCACCTATGATTTTGCCGAGAACTCATCCCACCATGATGGCATGTTGCTTGTGAAAAAATCTTTGAAGTACTGGGATGTCTTTAAGCCTTCACCAGATACGCTTATGGTCAATAGAACCATTTCAGGACACTACTGGAACCTAATTCACTTAAAAGTACATGACAATCTTAGTGATTTATTTGAAGAGCTTGTCCCGCCTTCTAACTAATTAAATTTTAAGTCAGTGTAACCTTTATGGGGTACATTGACTTATTATTTGTTATGTTATAACATTTCTTTAATCAAAAATAATTTAGGACAATCTCTCATGCGTAAAGATATTCATCCTGCTTATCAACAAGTGTTATTTCATGACACCAATGCAGACGTGTACTTCTTAATTGGTAGTACTCTTCAGTCTAAACAAACCAAAGAATATCAAGGAAAAGTCTATCCTTATGTAACCCTTGATATTTCAAGTGCATCTCACCCTTTCTACACAGGTGAAGTACGTCAAGCAAGTAATGAAGGCCGCGTTGCAACCTTTAATAAACGCTTCGCTCGCTTTAATCGTAAGAGTTAATCTTACGTTAAGATTTGACCAATACACTTAAATCATTGGAAGCCTAAGACTATCTCCTCCACTTAGGCTTCTTTTTTTATGTGTATTTTTTCGATCTTTTTATGTTGTGTATAAAAGAAAACTTATCCACAATTTGTATAAAAACTCTTCTTATTTTCCCTACAACTCATCATTTTTTTGCATTTCCCGAGCTTTCAAAGTTGCTATTCGATGCTATGCTTGAACCCTCATTTGATAGGAAGTTTAAGATAATGGCACAAGAGTTACTTGCACAATTACAAGCAGGCACAGCAAAATTTTCAGACGTTTTAGCTCATATTGAAGCACGTTACCAACATACTCCAACGGCTTTTCAAAATGGCGCACAGCATAATGCTGCGACTGAAAATCAAGGCAGTGCAAAAGTTTTCTCTTTTGCCAAGTTACAAGGTTTAGACCAAGCACAAACTTTAAGTTTATTTGCAGAGCACTACGCATCTGTATTGGCTACACCTGAGGGCACTGACCATCAAAATATTCGTCAGTTTATGCAAAATGGTTGGGATGGTGTGAAGTTTGAAGGTCAGGCTTTGGCTGAAAAAGCTTAATCATTTTTTAGCACAGCCTAAAATTATGAGATTTTCTAAAGCCTATTAATAGGCAATGTCTCACTTTTGAGGGCAAAAGTGACAAAACCCTTTGTTACGCTGATGCTACATCCATGTAGCACAGCGAAACGACGGCATCCATGCCGTCTATCACGATAGTAAATGACTAATTATTAATTAAATTATTTGATTAATCTCTTATATTCGACACTCGGGAAGTCATCAACAGCCTGACTCAAATCAGCCATATAATGTTTTTGCGACATATTTGATAAGTGTAAACAGATAACAGGTTCTGTTGATGAAAATGGTTTTGCCTACTTTTGCCAAAACAAAAGTAGGTCGAGCCGACGGCTAATCCAGACATAAAACTTTATTGAAAAGACTCAGCGGTAAACATTTCAACCAAAACAAACACTCAATGTCCTGCTACCCAATAATAAGTCGCCAACCCCAAACACGTAAAAATTAACGACCCAATTAAATGAATAGAAATCCCCAGCATTGCCATTCCCAACTTACCACTTTGTAATAAAGTCACAATCTCAATCGAGAACGTTGAAAACGTAGTTAAAGCACCACAAAAACCAGTAATCACAAAAAGCTTATAGTTCGGACTTAAATCACTTTGAGAAAAGTAGGCAATCGCAAAACCAATAATAAAACCACCGACCAAATTAACAGTGACAGTACCAAGTGGAATTTGCGGGTAAATCGGGTTAAGTTTTAAACCTAAAAACCAACGTAACCACGCCCCTAGAACTGAGCCTAAAGCAATTGAAAGTAGAGAGTAATACATAGGACCACCCCTTTAGATAGACGCTAAAAGAGCAAAAAATAATGAAGGAAAATATGACATGGCGTACTCCAAAAATAAGCAGAGTACGCAATAACCTACGTACCCAGCGATATATAAATACATGAGGGTAACGTAGGCATCATTAGCCAATACGGCGGTTTTTCAGGGGAGGAATGCCATCTCCCCGTTTTAAGTATATTAGATCATCTTGAATTTGATTTAAACATACTTTTTAAATCATGGACGTTCATCGTATTGCGGTAAATCGTCACAAATGCTTTCCCACTCTGCTTTTGAAGCAGCAAAAATATGCATTGTCGGTTTTTGGTCTAATAGTGTATCCAGTGTCCCAATTCTTACACGATACAGTTCAGGCTGGGCATCACGCGAACTAATCAAAGGTGAACCACATTCGCTACAGAACCAACGATATACACCTTCCACAGCGAATTTTTTGACTAAGTCTTCACCTTGGGTAATTTTAAAATCTGTACTTTTGACAGGAGCATTCGTGGCAAATGCTGTCCCATTGGATTTTCGGCATCGTTGGCAGTGACACTGAATAATATCTCCGATATCGCCTTTAATTTCATAGCGAACACCTTGGCATAAACAACTTCCTTGATAAACTGGTGATGCTTGAGACATGTTCTCGTAAATCCTATTATTATTGATCGCTCAAAAATAACACTTTTCACATATCAAACATAGCGCCAAATTAATTGTTATTTTTCTAAGAATGAATGTACACCTTCACCAGCCGCTCGTCCTGTAGCAAAGCATGCAGTAAGTAAATATCCACCTGTAGGAGCATCCCAATCCAGCATTTCACCACAGCAAAACACACCTGAGATTTGTTTGAGGCTTAAGTTTTCAGTTAATGCTTTTTGCTTAATACCACCAGCACAGCTAATCGCCTCTTCGATGGGTCTAAAGCCCTCTAACTTGATTTGAAGTGCTTTAATTTGCTGGGCCATAGTCTCTGGTTGGCTCCATAACGCTTTATCAACCACTTCTCTAATTAAGTTAATTTTCGCTGTGTCTAAACCTGCTTTACGCCAGATATTGGTGAGCGATTGTTTTTTACCACTTTCTAATTTCTTAACTAGCAGTGATAGCTCTACATCAGGCAACAAATCTAAAAACAGATTTAAGCTATTCCCTTGTTTTTGCTGTTCTCTTAAAGCACAACCAAGTTTATAAATAACTCCACTTTCTAAACCATAGTGAGTAATTACAATATCGCCATGAGTAACTTGGCTAGGCTCAACCCACGCATTAATACGCTTTAAAGGTTCACCAAAACAGCTTTCCATAAAAGTAGACCAAGCGTGCAATACGCCTGCATTACTTGGCTGGAAAGGCTCAATATCAGATTGATCAACCCATTGCTGCCATGCACCATCACTACCTAATTGTGACCACGACACCGCACCACAAGCCAACACGACTGCATCGTATTGCTGGGTAAAAGTTTCAGTGCTTTGATTATTCTGATTTTGCAAAGTTACGGCTGTACCTTGCAAATCAATACAACGATGACGATAAAAGAATTTAACTTGTTGCTCTGCCAAGCGCTTGAGCCAAGCACGTAGTAAAGGAGCTGCTTTCATTTCGACAGGAAAAATGCGACCTGAGGTGCCCACATAAGATTCAATTCCTAGACTTTTCATCCAGCTTTGAATCCAGACTGCATCCCATTTTTCAACCCACGGTTTGAGCCATTCTGCATGGTCATAACGGTCAATGAACTGTGCTAAAGATTCGGCGTGCGAGATGTTTAACCCAGTTTTACCTGCCATCAGAAACTTACGTGCCGCTGAAGGTTTTTGTTCATAGACATCAATATCATAAGCGTATTGGCTTAGTACCTCAGCAGCCATAAGACCTGCTGGGCCTGCTCCAATAATGGCAACCCGCTTATTCGCCATGTGTTTGCCCTTGCAATGGCGCGAACTCATCAAATCGAGTTTGATAACCTTCAGGCTTGATCATAATGAGCTGCTGACAAAGCTCACCACGTTCTAAATACTTAATTTCAAAATGAGTACGTGCAGAGGTTTGAGCAATTTTTTCTTTTTGGTAAGGCAGCTTCCATACATTTAATAACTGCTGCTCTGCCTCTTCAATATATTCGGGAATATTACTTGCCAGAGTAATGGTTCCACCTGTTTGCAGACGCGAGATTAAGAACTCAAAAAATGGCATGTTCAACCAGCGCTGTGCTGGGTTATGTGGTTCTGGATTTGGATATAGAATAAAGAAATGTTCAACTTGAGCGGGGTGCAAAGCATGCACTACCCAAGGCAGAGCATCCGCATGTATAGGGACCAAATTATCTCTTGGCTCCAAACCATGCTGTTTTTGCATTGCTAAGTATTTTTCTCGGGTTCGTTCAATTGCATACAACGTGTGCTGTGGCTGTTGCCCACTAAATAGCAAAGCATGTTTACCCTTACCCGCTCCAATTTCTACACAAATCGGAGTATTTTCAATTGGGGTAAAATCACGAGGCGCTTGCATACGTTGTGCTTGAAATTGACGAATCGGCATAATCACATCAAACTAAATAAAAATCGGCATAAGTCTAACAAGTCACCTGACTTTTGCCTAATCTATTTCTCTTCACTTTGAGGATATCGCTATATGCCACGTACATTTCCCTGCCCACGTTGTGGTGGACCAAGTGTTTGGGAAGGTAATGAGTTTCGTCCGTTTTGCTCAGAACGCTGTAAATTAATTGATTTAGGCGCTTGGGCAAACGATGAATATAAATTGCCTACCCAAGATGCTCCTCAGCAGAACAAGGGTAGTCAAAATGAAGATGATTATGAGGATTAACCTGCTTTACCAGCGACAAACGGGTTAAATTGTTTTTCATAGCCAATGGTACTCATCGGGCCATGTCCAGAAATAAACTGAGTATCATCTGGCAAACTAAAACACTCACGTTTAATCGATTCAATTAACTGATCATGATTGCCACGCGGGAAGTCTGTTCGTCCAATCGAACCTTTAAATAGAACATCGCCCGTCCAAAGTAAGCCATGGTTTTTATTATAGAAAATAACATGTCCTGGTGTATGCCCCGGTGCAAAGCGCACCTCAAACTCATCTTCACCCAGTTTTAGCACTTCGCCACCTTCAAGCCATTGATCGACTTTAACAGGCTGCGGAATTGGGAAGCCATACCGTGCTGATACTTCCTGAATCATGTCTAGCCAGAACTGATCTTCTTTATGTGGACCAATAACCGGAACGCTCCATTCTTTGGCAAGCTCACCGACTGCTCCTGCATGATCTAAATGCCCATGAGTTAGCCACAAAGCCTTTACTTTTAAACCTAAGGCTTCAACTTCTTTTTTCAAAACAGCAGCATCACCACCTGCATCAATCAAAACTGCTTCTTTCGTTTCACTGTCCCAAACAAGGGAACAATTTTGAGCAAATGCAGTAACGGGAACAATTTTGACTTGCAGCATAAGAACCTCTGGCTAAAACGCAATTAACGGTGGGCTAAGGTATGGGTAAGGGCATCAAGATTAGCCTGAACTAAACCTGCAAGCAAATCAATATGAGCCTGATCGCTATTTAAAGCTGGAATATAAGCATAGCTACCACCACCTGCTTCTTGAAATAATTCCGCGTTTTGAATGGCTAACTCTTCAAGTGTTTCTAAACAATCGGCAGAAAAAGCTGGGCTTAATACCTGAACGGACTTAACGCCTTGCTCCGCCCAATCTTGTAAAAGCTGGTCTGTATAAGGCTTAACCCATTCTTGTTTTCCAAAACGTGATTGGAAGCTAATTGCCCATTCATCATCTTTTAAATGTAAAGCTTCCGCGACTAACTTTGCTGTAATACGACAACGATCTGCATAAGGGTCGCCTTTGTCTGCATACGGCTGTGGAATCCCATGAAATGACATCAACAGTTTTTCAGGTTTACCATGCTGCTCTTGGTAGGCTAAAACGCTTTCTGCCAAGGCTTGAATAAACATAGGATGCTGATAATAGTCTTTAATGATGGTCAGACCCGGCAAGTTCCGCTGAGCTGGAATCCACTTGGCAAATGCGTCGTATAACGGCGCTGTAGACGTTGCAGAATATTGAGGAAATAAAGGCAATAAGATGACATGTTCTTGTGGGTTAGTCGCCAGTTTTTCTAAAACTGCATCAATACCCGGATTACCGTAAGTCATTGCGGGTAAAACCGTTAAATCAAACTGTTTATTTTCTTGTTCTAAATAAGCCTGCACACGTTTGGTTTGTTCAAACACAATTTCGCGCATTGGCGAATCTGCTGACCATACTGAAGCATAGGCATGCGCTACTCTTTTCGGACGAAAAGGTAAAACGAACAGATTTAAAATAATCCACCAGATGAATTTTGGTATTTCAATCACGCGTGAATCAGATAAAAACTGTTTTAAAAAACGGCGCACCGCAGGCACAGTCGCCTCATCTGGTGTGCCTAAATTCGCTAAAATGACAGTAACTTTCGGTTTTTGTTCAAACGACATGTGTAAATGCCTTTCAGTTCATCTTATGACACTAATGTAACAGTTTTCAGTGTCATATATAAATTGAATCGCTCTAAGCTTTTAATCGAACGCCTCGATGGTTCCATTTATAACTAAGCAATATCTTTTGAGCTTTAGTGGTTAGTTTCCAAAGGTCATATGATTGCTCAGTTTGTGTTGGGACAATCCAGCCTTGTGATTGCATTTGATTTTTAATTCGAAACAGTGCCTTATGATTAATCTGTGCGCAAGCCACCGCATGTGCACGAGGTAATTCCTGACGGGCATCTTCTAAGCCAGCCTGATTTAAATATTCATTCAGACAAATTCCAAAATTCTCTTCTGGCACAGCTGTTTCAAAGCACTTTGCCAGCACGCTCAACAACTGAGACCACGTCATTTGTCGTTGTCGTTTAAGCTCTTTAAAGTTGCCATCCTGAAATGCTTGAATCTGATATTCAAATACAAAAATATCTTGTGGTGCGACTTCATTTAACTGAGTTGATGGCTCGGTTACTCGCTGTTCTAAACGCAAAATTTTACTTCTTAAGAGTCTAATTTCATCTTCTAACTGCTGAGCTTGATGAGCAGGAACCCAACCTTGTCCCATATGTTGCTCAACCATTAAAGGGATATTTAAACGGACAGCCAACTCCAATTCACGTGGAGTTTTAAAGTAAAAAATATGCTTTGCTTCGTGTAATAACTTTTTTCTAAATGCGAGAAATTTATCTTTAAGTTGTGGCTGTGTTTCTTGTAAAACTATTTCACGACTTTCAGGCTGTTCATGCATAAACACAATAATAGGTTTAGCCTGACTTAACGCGTATTCATATTCTAAAGACAGATAACTCACACCAGAAATCGATTGTTCTCCATACTGACTACCCAGAAGTAAGATTACATAATCACATTCATCAATCTGTCGACGTGCAAGTGTAGTTGTTAAAGGTGTTCGATGTTCTAGCCCCCAAGCAAAGAACCCCATCCCCACCAAGGTTTGAGACAAAACCGTTCGCTCTGGCTGCATATCGCGGCCAGACGTTGAAATAAAAATCTGATAGCGTGTATCGAGCATAACAATACCCTTTCGCCTCATGATCTGTATGTGACTTAAAATCAGCCAAGATCATGAACCGCCCCAAATAAAATAATAAATATAAAAAACACTATTTTCTAAATGATATCAAAAAGATCAATTCAGATTATGAAGTGTCCAAGTTAACTCTTGTGGAATCATATGTTGTAAAACAGGTTGCAATGCCTCGGCATTATTACCGCTGACATAACATTCAATACGTGCAACATTCTGACCTATTTGGTCACATAATAACGCATTTTTTATTAAAATACGGGCTGTTTGTCGAGCAACGGCTACCCCTGAGTCAACCAGTGTGAATTGGTTATCAAAAAGATGATGAATTGCTTCATTTAAGAAAGGATAATGCGTACAACCGAGCACTAAATAATCTGCACCTTGCTCAGAGGCAGGCTGTAAAACCTCTTTTAATGCGTTTAAACAAGCCTCACCCATTTGCTGTCCCGCTTCTACACAAGGAACAAGTTCAAGGTTAGTTAACGTCATCACTTTAACACCCGCTGGAACAGCAAACTTTTCGACAACATCTTTAATGAGTTGCCCACGAAAAGTAGCAGGTGTTGCCAACACGGCAACCACTTTAGAACGTGTCTGTAATACGGCAGGTTTTAATGCTGGAACTAAACCAACGATTGGAAAGTGTTCGCCATAATGCTCACGTAAATGGTCAAGACTAAATGCTGAAGCTGTATTACAGGCAACCACCGCAATTTTGCAACCTTGGCGATATAACCAATCGACTGCGCGAGCCGTGAGTTCTCTAATTTCTTCATCAGAACGTGGGCCATAAGGAACGTAGGCTGTGTCGGCATAATACACAATGCGTTCATTCGGCAAATATCTAGCTATTTCGGCTGCAACGGACATTCCACCAATTCCCGAATCAAAAATACCAATTGGGGCATCTGCTGATGCTTTAGGCATAGGTTCTAGATTGGTAAATAGAGGTTGTATGGCGGTCATAGCTGTACTGAAGTGTCAGAAAATTTCACTTCCTAAAGCTTAAACCTCAAGTGCCTAATTGCAAGAGCAAATTACCACTTTTTAACTCTAAAACGGTTTCACCATTCTCTTTTTCGATGAGTGTCCCATAGTCCACTAAGTGATAAAAAGACTGGCGTTGAATAAGCGCATTAATTCCAAAACGCACATGCACATAAGGACGTAACTCCCCTGCATATTCACGCATAAAAATTGGATGTTCTGCATCAACCAAAATCACATCTTGATTAGTCGTGGTCAGTTGTAAAAATTGATCACCTGAAATTTCAACTTGATCGACCTGATTGACTAATAAAGGTTCATCTTCAACCTCAATTTCAATTTGTTCTACGGGGGTTTTCAGGTAGAATTTCCCTTCTTCTTTCCATAGGACTTTGGTAAATAGATCTAATAGGGCTTGGCGCTTAATTAATTGACCTTCGTGCCACCATTCTCCATTGGCTTTAACCGTCAAATCCATTTTGCCGCAATGCTTTGGATGCCACTGCTCTAAAGGTGGAATTGACCTTTTGTGACTTTGCTGTACACCTTTTAAGTATTGTGCAATGTTCATTAAGTTTTTATCATCAGATAACGGTATTTTTCCCATATCCGATGGGGAATTATTTTGATTTACCATAGTTTATGCCTTGCTGACGAAAAAATATGACGACTCAGCCAATTGGCTAGATCATGGTTTAAAACTATACTAGCCAAAACGATAAAAGGCACAATAGCATATTTGCGCCTATGGATTAAAACACTCACGGCAGCACCGAATTTCTGAATATGACGGTTGCCACCTTTAAGTATTGAGGAGTCCTACATGGAACACATCGAACGTGAATCGATGGAGTTTGACGTTGTCATCGTAGGTGCAGGACCTGCCGGTCTGTCTGCTGCGATTAAGATCCGTCAATTAGCGATTGAAAATAACTTACCCGATCTTTCTGTTTGTGTAGTTGAAAAAGGCTCTGAAGTAGGTGCGCATATCTTGTCTGGTGCTGTGCTTGAGCCACGTGCCATCAATGAACTTTTCCCGAACTGGAAAGAAGAAGGCGCGCCGCTTAATGTCCCTGTAACTGAAGACAAGACTTTCTTCTTGCTTTCAGACACCACTTCTAAAGAAGCACCACATTGGATGGTACCGAAGACATTGCACAATGACGGCAATTATGCGGTTTCACTCGGCAATGTCGTTCGCTGGTTAGGTCAAAAAGCTGAAGAACTAGAAGTTTCGATCTTCCCTGGCTTTGCTGCATCTGAAGTGCTTTACCATGAAGACGGTACTGTAAAAGGTATTCAAACTGGCGACATGGGTATTGGTAAAGATGGCGAGCCAACGCATAACTTTACTCCGGGCTATGAACTTCACGCTAAATACACTCTCTTTGCTGAAGGTTGCCGTGGTCACTTAGGTAAACGCCTCATTGCGAAATACAACCTTGATAAAGATGCTGATCCTCAGCACTACGGTATCGGGATTAAAGAGCTTTGGGAAATTGACCCAGCAAAACATAAAGAAGGCTTGGTCATGCATGGTGCAGGCTGGCCATTGGCTGAAACTGGTTCTTCTGGTGGTTGGTTCTTATATCATATTGAAAATAACCAAGTTAGCTTGGGTATGATTATTGATCTATCTTATGAAAATCCACACATGTATCCATTCATGGAAATGCAGCGCTGGAAAACTCATCCACTGATTAAACAGCATTTAGAAGGTGGTAAGCGTATTTCTTACGGCGCACGTGCTGTAGTGAAAGGCGGTTTCAACTCATTACCTAAATTGACATTCCCAGGCGGCTGCTTAATTGGTGATGATGCTGGCTTCCTGAATATGGCTAAAATCAAAGGCTCACACACTGCCATGAAATCAGGCATGTTATGTGGTGAAGCTGTATTTGAAGCGATTGCTGCCGGTGTAGAAAAAGGCGGTGACCTTGCCATTGCACGTGTTACTGAAGGTGAAGATTTATTCACTAAAGAATTAACTTCATACACTGAAAAATATAATAATTCTTGGTTAAAAGAAGAGTTATATAACACCCGTAACTTTGGCCCAGCAATGCATAAATTTGGTCAATGGATTGGTGGTGCATTTAACTTTATCGACCAAAACGTCTTTAAAGTTCCATTTACTTTGCATGACTTGAAGCAAGACTTCGCTGCATTGAAAACGGTTGATGCAACGAGCTTCAAGCCAAACTATCCAAAACCAGATGGCAAATTAACATTTGACCGTTTGTCTTCTGTATTTATCTCAAACACTGTTCATGAAGAAAACCAGCCAGCTCACTTGAAGCTTACTGATGCTTCAATTCCAGTGAATGTGAACTTACCGAAATGGGATGAGCCTGCACAGCGCTACTGCCCAGCTGGTGTTTACGAAATCATGGAAGATAATGATGGTTCTAAACGCTTCCAGATTAACGCAGCGAACTGTGTTCACTGTAAGACCTGTGACATTAAAGACCCATCTCAAAATATTACATGGGTAACGCCAGAAGGTGGCGGTGGTCCAAACTACCCTAATATGTAATTCCCCTTGCGACACGGTAAAGCATTGCTTTGCTAACCGTGTCTCATATCCAAATATGTAATACAAAAAAGCCCCGATTATTCGGGGCTTTTTATTGGAATTCGCTTATTGAAAAGGCGGTATTTTTGCTACATTTAAATTCAAGTTCTTTTTATAAAAAATAAATGTGCCTAATAAAAACAAGCCAAGAAAACCAAAGTTTCGCGCTAAATCGAAGTACCAAACTGATTTTCCAAACAATAAATCAACAACTAACATAAGCCCCATAAAACTTGTATGTAAAATCAGACTCATCTTTATTTTTGGTTCGGGAGCAAAATATGTATTTCTATAACCCAATAGAATTGAGCCAAAAATAACAACAGTAACTAAAATAATGGTAGCAACAGTTTCAGATAACCAAGAAGTCTCTATATGTAATAAACCAGCAATGCAGAAAAACCAAAGAAAAATAAATAAGCTTCGTTTCACAAAATATTCATTCATTTTTATGCGTCATTTATATACATCATTTTATAGATTATATAATGATTCTTATTTGTAAAAAATTATCATTTCAAATTAAATTTGAATTATTGATAGCTTCTAATAGTCGTTATTAGAAGCCTTATTATTTTATTACCCTTTCTTCACTAAGTAATGAAATTCTTTATGACCATTTTCATCTAAGCGTTCTTCTTGCAAAATCAACTCATGGCCTAAATGCATACAAAATTTAGGAATATCCCACGAGGTAGAATTATCTGTTGCGAAGACTTCAACCACATCCCCAGATTTAGATTTGCGGATGGCTTGATGCAACATCATGACAGGTTCAGGACAACGTAAACCACGTGTATTAATTTGGACAGTAGGTGAAATGGATTGTTCCGACATAACAAACTCGAACAAATAGAATTTTCACATTTTAGCATAAACAAATTACTGACCTGTTAACTGTAACTGGCTTTTACATAACAATATGCGTTTTGTCTTTTAGCTGGTTTTATAGATGCATATGCATCTTTTCTTCGGTATGATTCAAAGTATTCATTTGATAGATTGAGTCTTTAGGAAAGATCATGCAAGAGGAACCAAGTCCATCGTGGGGAATGCGAGGCTTACGTAAATGGTTAGGTACAGCACCAGAAACCCGTGATGAATTATTAAAATTAGTCCAAAATTCACGCCGCTTTTTAGAACCAGATACTGTTGCCATGCTTGAAGGTGTTCTTGACCTTCCTGCTACAAAAATTCGTGAAGTCATGACACCACGTACAGCAATGATCAGTTTGCAAGAAGATGATCAGTTACTTGATATTCTTGATGTATTGGTCGAGTCTGCTCACTCACGCTTTCCAGTCTTTTCTTCTGATCAGCCTGATAATGTTGTCGGGATTTTGCTCGCAAAAGATTTACTGCCGTTTCTAACCGAACCGAATACCAAAGTCGATATTCGAGTTCTTATGCGTCAACCCTTATTTGTTCCAGAAAGTGCGCGTTCCGATCAGGTTCTACGCATGTTGAAACATACTCAGACTCACATTGCTATTGTGATTGATGAATATGGTTCAACGGCTGGTCTTGTTACGCTCGAAGATATTCTTGAAGAAATCGTTGGCGAAATTGAAGATGAACATGACACTGCTGATGAAGATGCTCAGTACATTGTTCCTGACAATGACCATACGGTAGCAAATGCATGGATGGTGCAAGCACTTACACCAATCGAACATTTCAATACTGTTTTAGATGCTGATTTTTCTGACGATGAAGTAGAAACTGTCGGCGGTTTATTGCTTCAAGAGATTGGTCTAGTAAGTGATTTACAAGGTCAAACTGTTGAGCTTGGAAATTGGTTATTTACAATCGTTGAAGCAGATGCCCGCACTATTCATCTGATTCGAGCTGTACGTCAATGAGAGCATACTTTGAAAAGCTGTTAGATTCATCGCAACAACAAAAACAGCTTCCTTTAATTTTTCCTTTACTCATTGCTTTATTTTCAGGTGCCGTGTTCAGTTTTTCACTGGCACCTTATTATTGGTGGTGGTTGGCAATATTATCTCCAGCCCTACTCTATGCATCACTACATAAACGTTCGGCCAAACAAGCATTTGCTATTGGTTGGAGTTATGGCTTCGGTTTATGGTCTGTGGGGGCTTTTTGGCTCTACACTTCCATCCATGTATATGGCGATACCAATGCTTTTCTAAGCGTGGGTATGATTGCTATTATGGCCCTGCTTATGGGCTTATTTACCGCACTTCAGACTTGGGTTTACCGACGTTTCTTTCCTGAAACACCACTGACTTTTGCACCGCTCTGGATTGTTTTCGAGTGGGCAAAAACTTGGGTATTTACAGGTTTCCCATGGTTGTTTGTAGGTTACGCTTTTACTGAACGTTTACTCGATGGCTATGCACCATTATTTGGTATTTATGCAATTTCCTTCGTCGTCATTGTATTAGCATGTGCTTTAGTTGAAGTTCTGCGCAAGCGTATTTTCTGGGTTATCCCGTCTGCCCTATTAGTTTTGGGCGCATGGGGAGCATCATATATACAATTTGTAAAACCTAAAGCCACTAAGCCACTTAGCGTTTCGCTCATTCAAGGTAACATTCCGCAAGATTTAAAATGGCTGACTGAATATCAAGTTAGAACATTAGAAATTTATGCTGGCCTAACCCAATCTGAATGGGGCCGTGACTTAATTGTATGGCCTGAATCATCAATTCCACTCTTCCAAACAGACATTGAACCGTTTTTGGATGCAATGGATGCACAAGCTAAAAAGAACCACACTGCATGGGTAACTGGTGTTCCTTACTGGGATGTTACCAAATCTCATGAAGTCGGTAGCCCGCTCTATTACAACAGCATTATGGCGTCTGGTAGCGATTCAAGCGGTCTTTATAAAAAGCAGCGCCTCGTACCTTTTGGTGAATATATTCCACTATCTGGCTTACTCTCATGGGTATTACCAGCCATGCAAAATGATATTAGCATGAGTGGTTTTTCACGTGGTGAGAGTAACCAGAAACCACTCATGATCAAAGGGCATGCGCTTGCTGCTGCAATTTGTTATGAAGTGGCTTATCCGAACCTTACCCGACGCAATGCAGAAGACAGCGACTTTTTAGTGACTGTATCTAATGACGCTTGGTTTACGGGTACTGCTGGGCCGTGGCAACATTTACAAATGGTGCAGATGCGTGCGAAAGAAAATGGTCGCTGGTTTATTCGTGCAACCAACACTGGTGTAACAGCGTTTATTGATCAAAATGGTCATATCACTGAACAAGCACCGCTCGATAAAGAGTTTGTCTTAAGAGGCGATTTACCTGCCATGCAAGGCCAAACCCTTTATAACCGTTTAGGCGATTATCCAGTGTTAGGATTTGCAGTATTACTGCTGATCTTAGGTTGGGTGTATCGTCCACGTAAAGTTGACGTTTCTTTTAAATCCCGCCGCTAATTTACAATAACTTTGTACCCAGAGGCACTTCAAACTCTGGGATACAAAGTGCTACATCACCCTCTGCATTGTGAAACCCTGTCACCAAACATTCTGACTGGATAGGTCCGATTTGTTTTTTAGGGAAATTCACGACAGCAACAACTAACTTACCAATCAAATCTTGTGGCTCATAGAGCTTGGTAATTTGAGCACTTGATTTACGTACCCCTAACTCTTCACCAAAATCTACATGCAAAATATAGGCAGGTTTACGTGCCTTTTCGAAAACTTCAGCTTCAATAATTTTACCGACGCGAAGCTCTACTTTTAAAAAATCATTCCACTCGATTTGTTCCATTTACTTTTTCTCATGTTCTTAAACACTTAAACTAAAAACATATAATATGCAAAAATAAAATATTACTTTATTTTTAGTTTGAAAATTTCATGTTAAATTAAATCCGCTGATTAAAAAGCCGTAAACGTTTACGTTAATCAACGTTCCAACATCCCCCCAACAATGCATGAAGCTATTTCTTCAAAATATTCTGATACTTTGAATGGCACAGGCGTTTGTTTGTTTACGGAGTCAAAATGCAAAAACCAAAAACTTTCTATAATTTTAAGAAACTTCCAAGTCGCTATGCAGCTATTGTTTTACCCTTTCTTCTATCGATCATTATGACTTTTGTAGTTTCCATGGTCAGCACGTTAAGAAGTTTAGGATTAGAAGAATTTTCCCTTTATGTATGGATGTCTGCATGGGCAATTTCTTGGTTAATCGCGTTCCCAACGCTACTTTTCATTTTGCCTATTGTTCGTAAAATTACAGCTCTACTGGTCCAACCAGCTTAAATAAAAAATAAAACGTAGATATTCAGTCTACGTTTTATTTAAAAATTTGGTTTTAAAACATCATTAAAAAGCGATCGATAATTGCAAAGATAAATAAGCAACTAAACTCGATAGAAACACCATTGGTACATAACGATAAGCTTTAAAAATTAATTGCTCATATTTAGTAGATATTTGTTTAGCTTGCCAAACACTCGCTTTTAATGCCGTAAAGAAGCTCACCATCAACCATGCACTCACAATAGTTAATGCGAAGAAACCAATCATAATTTGGCTACTTCCCTCTGTACTCAGCCACAGCTTTAAGAAAACTTCAGCGATTGGCAATAAACCCAAAATCAATAGGACAGATTTGAGCATTACCCAATGAAACTGAGTCAGTTCATCTATTATGAGAAATGCTTTCATTTAATCTCTCCTTTTAATTGAATAAAGTGCTTTTTATTTATTATGCAAAGCTTTCTTTTAAATATATAGCTTATTTTTCTCTACATTTTAACTTTCTTGTAACTATTAA
>NZ_JRVL01000293.1:0-3313 GCF_054823985.1 Acinetobacter sp. GN11
ATCGGTTGCTTAACCTGCCAGCTAAGGCCCAGATGTAAAGACATGGAATTGCGATAATTAAAAAAATGAAGGATAAAATTGAGACATTTAGACAAATATCTTGCTCTTGTTTTGTGTAAACACTAATCACTGCAAAAGCCATTAGCCATGTTTTAGGATTAACTGCCTGCATAAAAAATCCGGCAAGAAAACCAATTTTCTCTTTTTCGTTGTCTTGTTCGGAAGGAATAATAGGGTTGTAGTTATATAATTTCCAAGCCAATGAGGTGAGCCAGATTAAACCAATCAATGTCATTATTTTTTGAATAATTGGGTAAGCCAGAAGAGTTGAACCCAGTCCAATGCCAACGATGAGTACAAGTAGGGCAGCCCCGATGCAAGAACCTAAAATGACAGGAAACGTTTTAGAAATTTTATAACGGCTGCTTAAACTCAAAATTATAAAATTGGTTGGACCAGGCGTAATTGAGGCAACAATAGCAAATAATGAAAATGCAGTGAGGTTTTCCATCTTGTTGACTTAAGTTAATAGGGGCATACAAGATGAAATAATTAAGATTTTTAATCTTGAAGATTTGTGCAGATTTTTCTATAGGCTGCGGGTGTTAAACCATAGCAACGTTTGAACCAACGGCTTAAATGACTTTGGTCTGCAAAACATAAATCGGAAGCAACTTGTGCGGGAGCAATGCTTCTGGCGAGCAAATCGCGTGCTCGCGTAAGTCTGAGTTGAATAAGATATTGATGCGGGGCTAAATGAAATGTTGCTTTAAAAATGCGATGAATATGGTAGCGGTCTAGGCCTATCATGCGAGCGATGTCTTCAAGTCCAATATCTTCAAATAGATGATCATGCAAAATATCTCGAATTTGATATGCGATTCGAGGCGTATGAGCAAAAGATGATTGGTGAGCTTTTTTTAACCATTTCCCTTGTGCGATATACTGAATAAGTAGATCTAGACTATTATCTTTCACAATATTCATTTCTTTATAGTGTAAATGTTGAAATGCTTGAGAAGTAACAATAGCGAGCTGCTCATCTGACTTTAGTGGTGCATCAATTACTAACTCGTAGTGGTCAGGACTATTATGAAATAAACCTTGGATGCGTTGTTTTAACCAGTCTGGATGTAGGTACAGCATTTGATAGGTAAAGCCATCAGATGCAGGAGCATGTCCATCATGAATTTCTTCGGGTTCAAGCATAAAGACTTGCCCAGCATGACTATTGATTTGTTTTTTTCGACAGTGAAATTGCTGAATGCCGGATTCTGTTACACCAATTAAATAACTCGAATGCCAGTGTGGGTCATAGGCATGGCCAGTAAAATGGGCACGGATGGTTTCAATACCTGTGTTGGTATCTTTTGAAATATCCACCCAATTACCCATAAGAATTCAACCAGAAATTTTTAAGTTTAGCCCTTAGAACGGTACAAAAGAGCTGAGCACAGTTCTAGAAGATTTGTGCAAAATCTTTAAGAAGATCGAATAATCCTCTTTTAAACTGAATGCGACTTCATCTATGTATAAAATTTGCCAAGCAAGATACTAAACCAAATATCAAAGCACTGGCTCCAATGATTTGAAAGAAGGTTGATAAACTTGCATTAAAATATAAGACAGAGATACTTCCAATAACAGCAGCAATGATCATTCTGATTGTACCTGCTAAGAGAGGACCTAATAATCGTTTTGAACCTTGGCCTGCAAAATAAAGTGCCATACCAATACCTATCGCGCTATAAAAAGGCGCCACATGCTGCAAGTAATTTGTTCCAGTCTGAAGAACAGATGGATCATGACTAAAAAAACCAAGCCAAATGGAAGGAAAAATACTAAAGAAAAGTCCTATTGAGCCAGTAATAAGAAACGTAATGAAAACCCCGATCCATGTTATACGACGTGCTCTTTGAAGTTGTCCAGCTCCATAATTAATACCAACCATGGTCATAATTGCCGAACCGATACCGAACATAAGTGGAACTTGTATGTAGTCTAATCGGGACGCAATACCGTACCCAGCGATTGCATCAGATCCAAATTGACCAACTAAGGTAGTTATGAGGACAACAGTTAAATTGAGTTGAATTATTCCGATAGCGGATAGTGAACCAATACCAAGAATATCTTTGAAGAACTGAAAATTAATGGGCTTGATCGATAATTTGATAATGCTATGCGTTGTTCGCATGTGCTTAATTAGGTATATGATGGCAAAAATATAATAACTTAATACAGCGAGTCCAGCTCCGGCCACGCCAAATGAAGGAATAAATCCCCAACCAAAAATGAAAATAGGTGATAGGGGTAAAAGTAGTACTCCACCTAGAAGCGTTATGCGGGCCGGAGTTTTTGTATCACCTGCACCACGTAATGCGGCTGAGAGTAGGGCTACAGCCCATATAAGGGGTGAACCTATAAAAATAATATTGGAATATTTTAGGGCTGCATCTAAAGCTAAGCCAGTAACGCCCATTAAGTGATATATCATCTGGGCTGAGGTGAGCATAACAATACTAAAAACTCCTCCCAAAATGCCAGCAAGAATTACACCATGCCAGACAAGGGATTGGGCATCTTCTGATCGACCTGCTCCAGAAGCCCGAGCAATTGCTGAAGCTAGTCCTCCACCAAATCCACCATTCGCTAGCATTTGCATGAGCATAAGAATTGGGAACACTACGGCTACGCCAGCTATTACATCCGTTCCTAAAGAGCTAACAAAATATGTTTCTAGTAATCCAATCAGAGTTTGTACAAGCAAAACAGCTATGGTTGGTAACGCCAGTTTTAGCATTACTTGGGGAATGGGTCCGTTTAAGATCGCATGATTTAAATCATGTGTATTTAACGGCTGGCGTACTGATTGTTCCCGCATAATAATTCTCGCTTTATAAACTGCTACAGCAGTAAGGACTGAATCAGTTTGTACCTGTACTTTTCTATCCGTGAATTGCAAAGCATTAGCTTATATTGGTAAGACAACGAGAGTTTTAGACAATATATTTATCCAATGTTTTGAATAATTATTAATTGTGACTATATTATAATATAGTCACTATTTGTCAATAATAAATAGGTCGAGTTAAACTGTCATTTTCAAAAAAGGATCAAATAAAAAATATGAATCGGGAAAAGAGTAGTTATCTTCTCCCGACGGGAGGACCAGAAGATCATGAGGTAAGAGATTAAATCCTAAGTGCTGCTACAGAGCACTTCAGTCGCTATGATTATAAGAAAACTACAGTTTCTAGTTTTGCAAAATCTATAGCTTTTTCTGAGCTGATTTATATAATTTAATTAATTT
>NZ_JRVL01000294.1:0-912 GCF_054823985.1 Acinetobacter sp. GN11
TTCTTTCCTCTGGAATTGAAGTTGATTTAAATTTAGATGGTCGCACCTTTTATGCGTCTATAAATCAACTATTTAAATTAGATTATAGAGTTAGTTAAAACTCAGTTTGCTATTGGATATTTAGGCGGGTCCATTATTTCTGCCATAATTTTATTAGGATATCGTCATGCTTAAACAAAATATCAGTGTTAAAGACCAGTTTGGAATTAAATACGTCATTCAGGCAACAGTAGATAATTATTTCGCTAATACTCAATGTTTTTCTAATTTAAAATACATTACAGTTGAAGGTGAAGATATACGACCGGGTTTTGAAATGTTTTTTCAAAGTACTCTAAGTGGTAAAATTTTTAAAATTGATAAAATAAATTAATCTATCAACGCAGTACATTTAAAGCGGCAGGATAGCGTTCTTTTAAAAATAGAAAAACCTCATAGCTTTAGGGCACATTGCAAATACTCAATTAAACAATAACTTTAATAATAAAGCGCAGGTGGTGAAAGCCACACTAGCGCATTTCTAATTTCCTAAACTGCTATATCTCAAAATTCCGCAACTTTATAAACCCTAAATTAACAATAACTTATTTATTATTTAACCTTACTTTTTAATGATCTATTTTAAAGCAAATGTCATTTTGTGTGCTTGACTGCAACAAATGTGAAGCTTATCCTTTGCCTGCTGGCCACATTGCCAGCCGGCTTTGACAGGCTGAATATTATCTCCCGCATCAGAGCTTTTCCTTCTGAGGAATAGCCTTGTGTGGTGTACCACTCGTTCCCTCCCGTAGCGGTAGGACGGGAGAGGGACACTTTCGGGTGTGCTAGTTTGAGATAATACTAGTCTGTCAACCTTCTTCCGTTCTGCCACCATAATTCTTATTAATGTCTGGCAGAACTCCCAATAAAAAG
>NZ_JRVL01000295.1:0-1485 GCF_054823985.1 Acinetobacter sp. GN11
AAGTTAAAGAAAGTATTAAAAATTGGTTTATTATTTTTTCTTTTATATCAATAAATTGTGGAAATAAGGCAATAAAGAAAACAATTGTTTTTGGGTTGAGAAGTGACGCGAATAATCCTTGATAGAATAATTTAGATTTACTTACTGCTTTTTCACTTGTTTCAGTGTCTAATAAATCTTGAGAAGGTGATGTTTTTACAAAGTTTTTATAACCTAGATACATTAAATAAAATGCACCAACAAATTTCAATACAGTAAAAATAGTGGGATTACTGGTAATGATTAAACCCACTCCACTCGCCGAAATGACTGCGATTACAAACATGCCAATAATTAACCCAATAATTCCAAATAGGGCTGTACGGACACCGTAATTGATTGAGTTTGTAACTGTAAATAAAACGCCAGGGCCTGGACTAGATAGCGTAAGAAAGGCAATTGTTATGAAAACTAGTAAACCACTCACTTAATATATCCTTTTAAAAATGAATTATTTAAATTTAAAAAGCCTTCTGATGTTCCTCAGAAGGCTTTTAGTTTTATGCGCTTGCCAATTCTTTAACTGAATCTAAAGTAGTTTTGTCTCTCACCTCAAAGGCAACAAGACCTTTCCAATTATGGCGGTTAATTGTTTCGATAAAGTCAGAATAATTTACAGTGCCGCGACCAATACTAAAGTGTTGATCTTGTTCACCATTGTTATTACTAAAAGAAATACCTTTAATTTTGTCGTGGTATTTATCTACCACAGCAACTGGGTCACCTTCACCCACATTTGCATGTCCTGCATCTAAGAAGAAATAGACATTTTTGTGGTCAATTTTATTAAAAACATAATCGTATTCTTCCATGTGGGTAAATACATAATGGAAAGGACGATAGTTTTTATAATTTGATAAATTTTCTAAATAAATATCAACTGATTTTTCAGCAGCATATTCAGCTAATTCTTTAACAGATAAAATATAGTTATCGAGAGCTTTTTGTTTAGCCAATACAATTTTCTTTGGTTCTACAATACCACCACCGTGAATAACTAAAGGTGCCCCAATTTTTGCGGCAATATCAATTTCTTTTTTAACATATACAACGGCTGCTTCTCGTAAATAATCAACATCGCTACCTAATGGCGCTTTGAAGTTACCATGGAAAATAGGTTGAACATTATATTTTTTGATTAAGCTGTTTAGATTTTCGATTCGTTCATCAGACCAGTCTGGAACCATTTCCCCATGTAAACTTCCATCCACATACCAGTGGGTGCATCCATCGTTATATGCCCTAAGGATACCTTCTTCGGCTGGTAAATATTGCTGATGGGCAATTCCAGAAGCAAAGTTTAGGTAATTATTCATTAAAGGCGAAGTCATTGTTATGTTCCTGATTTATTAAAGGTATTTTGGGTTAATTATTTATTCACTCGTTACCCAGCCGACATCTTATTTTTATTTAGGCACAAAAACATTAGACTAAAGTCTAATATAT
>NZ_JRVL01000043.1:0-19028 GCF_054823985.1 Acinetobacter sp. GN11
GGTGCACTACCAGGCTGTGCTATGCTCCGATCTATCTCAGCTTTTTCTGTATCGCACATCGTGCGGTACGGTGTGCATTCTAGGCGCGACGCTCTCAGACGTCAACACCTATTGTCAAAAAAAGTTAAAAATCCTTATCAAATGTATATTTAACAAGCATTTTGAGGTTTTTTAACGCTTTAGCGATGCACTAAAGGCTAACATTCGATCTAAAGGCATTTTGGCACGTTCAGCAAGTGCTGGTTCAACGTGTATTTCCTGATCACCTTTTTGTAAAACTTCTAAAATTCCATCGAGTTCATTCATTGCCATCCACGGACAGTGAGCACATGAACGACAAGTTGCGCCCTCACCTGCTGTTGGCGCTTCAACTAAAATCTTATTAGGTACCGCTTGCTGCATTTTGTAGAAAATACCGCGGTCAGTTGCCACAATAAGTCTTTCATTTGGCAAAGTCTGTGCAGCTTTAATCAGTTGAGAAGTACTACCTACCGCATCGGCAATGTCTACAACCGACTCAGGCGATTCTGGATGTACCAATACAGCCGCATCTGGGTACAGTGCTTTCATGTTGGCAATGCCACGTGCACGGAATTCTTCATGCACAATACATGCGCCATCCCAAAGCAACATATCTGCACCAGTTTTCTTTTGAATATAGCGACCTAAGTGCTGATCTGGTGCCCAAATAATTTTTTCGCCTAAGCTATCTAGATGCTCAACAATTTCAACAGCACAGCTTGAAGTCACCACCCAATCTGCACGTGCTTTAACAGCAGCCGATGTGTTGGCATAAACAACTACCGTGTGGTCAGGGTGCTGATCACAAAATGCTGTGAACTCGTCAACTGGACAGCCCAAGTCAAGTGAACAAGTTGCTTCAAGTGTCGGCATTAAAATTGTTTTTTCAGGAGACAGAATTTTTGCTGTTTCTCCCATAAACTTTACACCAGCCACAACGAGTGTTGAGGCAGCATGATCTCGTCCGAAACGGGCCATTTCTAAAGAGTCAGAAACGCATCCACCTGTTTTTTCGGCAAGCTCCTGTACTTCAGGGTCGCAATAGTAATGAGCAACAAGGACAGCATCACGTTTTTTGAGCTCTGCTTCGATCTGTGCAAACTTTTGTTGTTTTGCTTCTTCACTTAAGCGATTGTCTTTTGGCTCACCTAAACGGTCTAAATGCGCTTGTACAATGTTTTTTGCATCGTTGGCAATTAAAGTCGCATCACTCATAAAACGTCTTCTCTATCCTTCATGCTGGCATACCTGCTCGCATATAACGTTACTGCTTAAATGATTTACGGATTGAATCATTTAATATCAAAAGTTGGGGCTAATAAAAAAGCCTCTTTGTCGAGGCTTGATTATAACTGATATTTAAGAACGGTAATCAGCATTAATTTTGACATAGTCGTAAGATAAGTCACAGGTATATACCGTGTCTTTGGCCTGACCACGTCCTAAATCAACACGAATGGTAATTTCGGTTTGTGCCATAACGCGCGCGCCCGCTTCTTCGGTATAGTCCTCAGCTGCGCCGCCGTCTTTACAGATTTGTACATCGCCTAGCCATACCTGAATTTTAGATACGTCTAAGTCTTTAACCCCTGCATAGCCAATTGCTGCCAAAATACGGCCCCAGTTCGGGTCAGATGCAAAAAGTGCAGTTTTGACAAGTGGTGAATGCGCAATACTATAAGCAATATCACAACATTCTTGAGTGTTGCCACCGCCTTCTACAGCAACAGTAATAAACTTCGTTGCACCTTCGCCATCACGAACAATTAACTGTGCTAAACGATTCATTACACGAGCAAGCACTTCTAATACTTTCGCGTAGCGCGCATCGTTTACTGAAGTAATTTCAGCGCCGCCGGCCTGACCTGTTGCTACAAAAATACAAGAGTCATTGGTTGAAGTATCACCATCAATCGTAATACGGTTAAATGAATGCTCAACCGTGGTTTTTAGTAGCTTTTGTACTAAATCACGACTAATAGGTGCATCTGTTGCCACAAAGCTCAACATGGTTGCCATGTTCGGGCGAATCATTCCCGCGCCTTTACTAATACCTGTCATGGTATAAGTAATGCCATCAAGTTCAAATTGTTCAGATGCACCTTTAGGCACGGTGTCTGTGGTCATAATGCCAGATGCAGCATCATACCAAGCAGCCTCTTGCAAAGTGTTTAATGCAGGTTGAAGCCCCGCTAATAAACGCTCCATCGGAAGCTGCTCACCAATCACACCTGTAGAAAATGGTAAAATTTCTGAGCTATTTACCCCAGCAATCTCAGCCATTTTTGCACAAGTATCTTGAGCATTTTTTAAGCCTGTAGGTCCAGTTCCTGCATTGGCATTACCTGTATTAATCACTAAATAGCGAGGATTGACTTCGGCAAGATGAGCTTTAGAGACATGAACAGGTGCAGCACAGAATGCATTTTGAGTAAATACACCTGCAACATTTGAACCTTCTGCAAACTCAAAAATGACTAAATCTCGTCGGTTCGGGTAACGTACATATGCTTCAGTTGAGCCAATTTTTACACCTTTTACCACATGCATTTGTGGCATTGTTACGTCACCGACAGCCATTTTTAAAACATCCAAAGTTTGTTGAATAAGATCAATATTTCAAAAAAGCGATGCTGTAAAGCACCGACCTTATGAAATATCATAGTTGACAGCTTAGTAGAAAAGTCTAAAAAAATCGAGCGCAAAAAAGGCTCATTGTTGCTCTAGTTTTAATAAAATGTCTTTCTTATCAAGCCCACCAGCAAAACCAACTAGAGCACCGCCCGCACCAATGACTCGATGACAAGGTGCAATAATTGAAATCGGGTTTTTTCCATTTGCCGCACCTACTGCTCGCACCGCTTTTTCATTGCCAATTTGAACAGCAATATCTTTATAACTTCTTGTTTCACCATAAGGAATGGTCAATAAAGCAGACCAGACCTGCTTTTGAAATGCGGTTCCTTCGAAATCTAGTGGCAATGTAAACTCACGGCGTTTACCTTCAAAATATTCTTTTAATTGTTGTTCGGTCTTTAATAAAACTGGATGCTCAAGTTGTTCGACCAGCTCGGCCAGTCGAACACGTTTTGGATTTTCATTGTCCCAGAGTATTGCCACCAAAGCATTTTCATTCGCAACCAGCTTTAATTGCCCAACAGGCGAATTGATATACTTATAAGACAGCAACATAGTTTTATTCTCTTAGGAAGGCGATGAAATTTTCATTAAAACCAAACCTGATACAATCAATACAGCGGCAATCATTCGCATAGCGCCAACAGGCTCATGAAGAAAGAAAATACCGACTAGAAATGACCCGATTGCGCCAATTCCTGTCCAAACCGTATAAGCAGTACCAAGGGGTAATGTTTTCATTGAAATTGAAAGTAGAATTACGCTCAAAATCATAAAAACTACGGTAATAACACTAGGGGTTAAACGTGTAAAACCTTCGGACATTTTCATAGAATATGCCCAAATGATTTCAAATACACCTGCTAAAATTAAAATAGCCCAAGCCATAACATTCACTAATTTTTATAGTGTCAGGTCGTCCCGACATGATTACCCAAGATGGGGGAGGTCGTTCCTCCTTTATGTGAGGACTCAGTTTACTTTAAAATAAAAAATGAAGGCAAACCCTATCTAAAGCTTGCCTGTCTTAGAAAATATTATTCGTTTTTTAACTGTAAAATTTTTCGTGCACCGTTTAAAACAAACAAAACAATAATTAATCCAATCATTAAATCAGGATAAGGAGAACCTGTAAAGGCAACCAATATTCCCGCAAAAATGACACCTAAATTTACGATGACATCATTTGCAGAAAAGATATAACTCGCCTTCATATGTGCCCCACTCTCTTTATGGTCTCTCATTAAATAAAGGCAACTAATATTGGCCGCAAGTGCTAAGCCACCAATTAAAATCATGAGAATTGAAACAGGTTCACTGCCGTAAATAAAACGGCGCAACACATCAATTAACACAATCATAGCTAAGCCGAACTGGAACCATCCTGAAAGATGGGCAGCCTTTAATTGTGCATTTAGATTTTTACCCACCACAAATAAAGCAATGCCATAAATTGCAGCATCGGCAAACATATCAAGTGAATCAGCGATTAATCCTGTCGATGAAGCAATAATGCCTGCCATAAACTCAATGACAAACATGACTCCATTAATGAGTAACAACCATTGTAAAACTTGTTTTTGTGCTGCATTGGTTGCAGAGCTAGCTCGAACCTTTTTAGGTTTTTCAACAGGTTCATAATGTGGCTGCGTTTGTTGTAATTCTGCTCCTAGTCCTAAACGTTGCAGGCTTCGGGTAATCTTTTCAGCTTGAACACTGTGATAAATCGCCAAATGACGTGCTGGTAAGTCAAAATGGAGCTCTTGTATATCGTCAGCGTAAGAGGCCAAAGCCATCCGTACCATTTGCTCTTCAGCTACACAATCCATGTGAGGAATATGATAATAACTCACCCATTGGCTGTTTCTAGGCACAGCTTCACTAGGTGTAGAATACTCCTGAGACGGCATGCTTGAACACCCGCAGCTAGAGCCAGTTTTACTTAAATGTATTTGATTCTCTTGTTTTTCTAAAGCCATCTGTGCACCAACTGACACAAAAAACAATGCCATCAGTATAAACCAATGGCATGTCAATAAGCTTGATTTTTGTTCGGCAATTAGAACTTAAGTGTTAACCCTGCTCCATAATACCAACCATGTTCAGAGTCGGTTCCAGTTTGCCAAGCCGTTTGTTTTAAACCTTTTTCATAGCCATAACCAACATCAACAAATGGCATGACCTTTTTGTTGATTTCATAACGGGTTTGAAAACCAGCTTGTAAACTTGATAAACCTGTTTTACTTGCATAGCGAGATTCATCTTGCAAAACAACATCTGCTTTTAAATAAGGTTTACCAATTAGCTTTTGGGTAAAGAGTAAGTCTCTTTCCGTTTCTAAACTTAACTTCCATAGCTGGTCTTCACCTGCATAAAGATATGCATCGGTTTCAAAAAAGTAAGGTGCCATACCATGCAAGCCTACTACACCTGCCCAGCGATCTTGCTTGTTGTCTTCTCGCTGTAAACGCTCGTAGTTTATCCCAGCCTGTACATCCCAATAATCGGCTACATTTCGACTGTAAAGTACTGAACCACCGTAATTAGCATCTTCTGACTCGGCTTTTTCAACATGGGCTTTAATGAACAATTTATTTTCATCAGTTCCCACCCAACTTTCTAATTCAGAAGAAAAACTGCCTTCCCCTTCTTCATTTTGAGTCCAGCCAGTATCGATTTTTGTTGCTTGATAGATCTGTCCACCATGTTCGCGTAAATGATCATGTGTTAAGGGTTCTTGTGCCAAAGCAAGAATCGATACACCAGAGAAAACACCGCAACATATCATTTGAGAAAATAACTTAGTGATGCGCATGACTAGCTCCTTTTTCATTTTCAGATTGAACAGGTGCTTGAGATGCATCTACTGCTCCATCATTCACTTGAGCCACAATCAACTTATTCATCATCCCTGCACTCATGTGATAAAGCAGATGGCAATGAATCGCCCATTCTCCTAAAGCATCGGCTGTTAATAACGCAGTAACTGTCTTTCCTGGTGGAACAATAACGGTATGTTTATTGGGTAAGTTTTCAGCTTGCTGACCATTTTCCAATTGCATGAACATGCCATGTAAATGCATTGGATGAGCCATCATGCTGTCATTCACGAACTTCAAGCGAATACGTTCGCCATACTTAACTTGCAATGGCTCAGCTTCGCTAAATTTCTTGCCATTAATGGTCCAGATATAACGCTCCATGTTGCCACCTAAACGAATAACAAGCTCTCGTTCTGGCGCACGTGTGTCTGGCTGAGGTGTTAAAGATTGCAAATCACTATATTGCAGCGCTTTCATACCCTCAGGTGTCGAAGCATTTGCCCAGCCATAAACGGGCTCATTCTTTTTAGTTTTATTGTCAGATTGATTCGGCATCTCATGCTTCATATTCATCATAGCGTGGTCAAGCTCACCCGATGGCATTGCCTGCATATCATGTTTCATTTCAGGCATCGCTGACATGTCATGCTTCATTTGCATCATAGAATGATCGTGTTGACCAGATGACATATTTTTCATGTCGTGGCCGATATTCATCATTGCGTGATTATGGCTATCATGAGCATCCTGATTTTTCATTTCAGGCATAGCCGACATGTCGTGTTGCATGTTCATTTGATGGCCAGCATGTTCATCACTCACCCCATTGCCATGACTCATGCCCATATCATCCATGGTTAGCAAAGAACGTGGACGTGGCTGCGGCATTTGAACTGACCCCACAGCTTGCGTATTTTCATTGTGCAAAGTACCGATAGCGAAACCGCTGCGGTCAATAGACTCTGCTTCTATCTGATAATTTGCTTGTTTAGGCTCTACAATTACATCGTAGGTTTCAGCTGTACCAATACGAAACTCGTCAATTGCAACTGGCTTAACTGGCTGCCCATCTGCACTTACAACTTTCATTTTCAGATTTGGAATTCTGACATCAAAAAATGACATTGCCGATGCGTTAATAAATCGTAATCGAACCTTATCGCCAGCTTTAAAATTACCTGTCCAGTTTTGCTGTGGTGTCTTGCCATTAACTAAGAAGGTATAACCCGTCACATCAGACATATCGGTTTTTAACATCCGCATCTGATTCCACATCGAACGATCTTGCCAAGTTGCTTTTAAGCCTTGTGTTTTAACTTGCTTCAAAACATCAGATACAGTTTCACGGCGGTTTTGATAATACTCAGCAGATTTCTTCAAATTCTTCATAATGCTATCGCTAGAAGAATTATGAAAATCTGAAAGCATCACCACATAATCACGATCAGTTTTTTCATGTGCGGCTACGGGTATATTTCCTTTCGGGTAAATCACGAGCGGGCCATATAAACCATCTTGCTCTTGGCCTTTACTATGGGCGTGATACCAATAAGTGCCGTTTTGTTTCACCTTAAAGCGGTAAACAAAATCTTCGTTAGGCGCGATTCCTTTAAAACCATTGAAACCCGGTACGCCATCCATTAACCCTGGCAGTAACAACCCATGCCAGTGTAAAGAAGTGTCTTGATTCTTTAATTGGTTATGAACATGAATAACAGCCTCATCTCCTTCCTCAAACTCAAGGAGTGGTGCTGTAAATTTTCCATTTACGGTAATTCGTTTGAGCGGCTGACCGGTAACATTGACCTGTTGTTCGTTAATATTAAGGTGATATTCCTTAATTGCCGCGAGAGTCCATGGTGAAACCAATAGACCAAATACAGCGACGAGGCTGCTAATTGTTTTATGAGACATTGCTGTAATCCTTTGAACTAAAAAAATAAGTAAGAAAGGATTAAGCTTTTGGAGGACGTAAAATTTCTTGCCAGTATCCGGCTAAATGCTGAGCCTGATAAATACTGCTAAATTGAGACGAGATAGGAATGAATTGCGAGTCAAGATCTGGTAGAGCTTGCTGTAATGCCAAATTCACAATTTGACAATGAACTGGGTTACAGTCCTGACAATGCTCACCATGTGAGTTAAGAGACTGTGTCATATTTTGATGACATACAGTCTGATCATTTGTTTGAACATGCATATTCTTATGCGAAGTTTTTTCACTATGACACGGCATAGTGTGAAGATCATGCTGCATAGGCGTCTGAGCAACAGACACACCACTCCACCCAATGACCAAAGTCATTAGGAACACAAACCAAGCATACTTGCGTAAGTGTTGTAGAGCCATTGTGGTTTATCGCCTAGAGCCGATGAGTAATCTTAACCCCATTAGCATAACCAAGTTTTTAAACAGATACAATTTTCAATCTTAACTGTTTGTTTTAAATTAATTAAGCAAATGGTGGTTGATGCTGAAGTACTAAATCAATTACCTGCAATGCGCCTTCTTGTTCATTACTTACCGTTGTATAAGGGGCTACGGCTTTCAAAGCTTCAACTGCATTTTCAACCGCAAATCCATAGCCGACAGCTTTAATCATCTGAATATCATTATTGTTATCACCAATCGCGACCACTTGATCAGATTCAACCTGCCATTTTTTTAGTAATAGCTTCAAACCATGTGCTTTATGCTGGTCTGGAAGAATCAAATCGATAAAACCAAAACCACTTGAAACAGGAACTAAGACTTTATCTGCAACAAAACTTTGCTTCTGAAAATCTTGGAAAATTGCAAAGCTTTCGTTTTCCTGAGCAGTAAAAGTAATTTTACACACCAAGTCATCTAATGCATAAAAGTCATCAATAACTGTTAGCTTTTCAAAGTATCGAGCGACTTTAGCATAGTCCTCCGCGTTCATACTGCTATGCACATAAGCACTCTTTTTCCCACAGATCACCATGGTCGAGGTATATACAGGATCAATCGCTTTTAGAATCTCAATGTATTGTTGTTGACTTAAATGAGCAAAAGCTATTTCTTGCCCTGCATCTACAACATGCGCGCCATTTTCTGCAATAAAAGCAATTTCATGACTAATTTCTGGAAAATAGGTAATCAGCTTTGCGAGTTGGTTACCACTGGCAACCACAAAATGAATATTATTTTGTTTGAGTTGTTCGTACTGTTTTAAAAAACGTGCTTTGTTGTACTGCTTCTTAGAATTAAGAAAAGTCCCATCCATATCTACCGCTAAAATTTTTATCGTCATTAATTATCTAAATCTCTTACTAAAATCTTATTAAAGCAAATTTAGCTTTATTTTTCATGACACTTTTACAGTTTTATACTTATCTATTCCTAAAAGATTTTTACACAGAGCCCTATCGTTTTTTGCACAGGTTATTTTTTAGTTAAGCTTAATAAAAAATCAGATAATAAAATATCCAACACGCATAAAAAAAGAACGCAAAAACGTTCTTTTTTCATACATTTCGCTTAGAGAATAAACGGTTGATCTAATTTTGTTTATTTTACCAACATCTTATCCATACGGTTATCAACACAGTTATCCATATAGTTATAAACAAAGTTATCCACAAGCTTATTCTCAGTTCAATATACTTTTTAAGCGTCTACACTACCCACTTTCGCAAGCTCTGCACGCATTTGATCAATCACAACTTTATAATCTGGTTGACCAAAAATAGCTGAACCAGCAACAAACATATCTGCACCCGCTTCTGCAATTTCACGAATATTTACAGGACCAACACCACCATCAACTTCTAAACGAATATCACGGCCACTTGCATCGATAATTTTACGAGCTTCACGCAATTTTTCTAATGTCATCGGAATGAACTTTTGCCCACCAAAACCAGGGTTTACACTCATTATTAAAATTTGATCTACTTTATCAAGCACGTAATCTAAATAGTGCAACGGCGTTGCTGGGTTAAAGACTAAACCAGCTTTAGCACCGCCTGACTTAATTAACTGTAATGAACGATCGATGTGGTGAGATGCTTCTGGGTGGAACGTAATAATATCTGCACCAGCTTCCAAAAAGTCTCCAATAATTCGATCAACTGGAGATACCATTAGATGCACGTCAACAGGAGCTGTAATCCCATAATTTTTTAAAGCCTTACATACACCAGCACCAAAAGTTAAATTTGGAACATAGTGATTATCCATCACATCAAAATGTACTACATCGGCACCTGCGGCTAACACTTTGTCTACATCTTCGCCTAAACGAGCAAAATCGGCAGATAAAATAGAAGGAGCAATCAAGTAAGGCTTGGACATAGGTGGATGACCTGGCTAAAAATTTAAGGAGAGGCTGAAAATTATAACAAAAAAGAACCTACTTGGCCTGCCCTTCCTTGCTTAAATGACAACATTTCAAACTTGCAACGTAACGTTGCAACAATAGAATGCTAACGGCGAAACGAATTTGTTAAGGTACATTAAACCAATGTGAGGATTGATAATGAAAAGCACAACTCATCTATTAACAAACGATGGAAAACGCATTGCAAAACGTCTAGTTAATCATTGGAAGCACAAGTTTGAAGTACAAGAAACTGAACAAGATTTCAAAATCTTAATGCCTACAGCAACGATTACGCTTGCACCAGAAACAGAGCAGTTAAACGTTGCTATTGATAGCCAGTTAGATGACCACGACCACTTAGAAAAAGTGGTGCTTGATCATCTAAACCGTATGGCTCAACAAGAATTTCAGGTGGAATGGCAGCATTAATTAGCCATTTACCTTTTCTAACTGGATTGCATGAAACTGCAAGTGTTCATCCATAAAGGTTTGAATAAAGTAATAACCATGATCATAGCCAGCATGTTGTCTTAAAGTTAAGGGCTGTCCAGCTTTTAAACATGCTTGCTTAAATTTTTCAGGGTGAAGTTGTTCATAAAATTGGTCATCTAATCCCTGATCAACCAAAATTTCGTCAAATACTGCACCATTTTTTGAGACTAAAGCTGTGGCATCATGAGCCAACCAGCTATTGCGATCTGTACCTAAATAATGACTAAAGGCTTTGTCTCCCCATGCACACTCAGTTGGCGCACAAATCGGAGCAAAAGCAGATACAGACTTGAACTTTTCAGGATATTTAAAAGCCAAAGTTAATGCGCCATGGCCACCCATTGAGTGCCCAAAGATACCAACTTGTTGAGCGTTTACAGGAAAGCTTTTCAAAATGAGTGGATATAACTCATCAATCAAATAGCTTTCCATTTGATAATGCTCAGACCAAGGTGTTTGCGTTGCATTAATATAGAAACCTGCGCCTTGACCTAAATCCCAATTATCTCCTGCTGCAACCTGCTCTCCACGAGGAGAAGTGTCTGGTGTAATCAGTATTAGACTGAGTTGTGCCGCCATATGTTGTGCGTGCGCTTTTATGGCAAAGGTTTCTTCAGTACACGTTAAACCTGCCAAATAGAACAAGGTTGAACAGGGTTTACCTTCTAATGCAGCTGGTGGCAAATATATACCAAACTTAGCTGGCCCTTTTAATAACTGAGATTCAAATTGGCAAACACGTTGCTCACCTTCAAAGCAGCGGTTTTTTTGCAGGAGTTGCATCGTTTTTGGCCTCTGTTTTTGTTTGAGCAATATCTACACTACCAGTATTTTGCTGAGGAAATAGATACTTTTCCAATTGAGGTAGCATAAGTTCCATATTTTTACCAATCATCCACTGAGGCTCTGAAGGTTCTACACCTTGAGCCACTTCCCATTTGGTTACAGTTTGCTTAGCTGTGTTAAACGAATCTTTCATCGAAGATTGCTCTCGCATAGCCAAATCAAACAAAGCTCGACCAAAATAAGTATAGTCAGCTTCGTTATTACATCCAAAAGAAGTTTTATCAGCGGCAGATGCTGTAATAATTAAAGTATCAGGAGACTGTAAAGCAGGAATAAAGCTTCCTGAGTAGCATGCTGAGATAACAATCACACGCCAGCGAATACCAGATTTATCAAGTGTTTCACGCAACCATTTAGGGTCTACTTGCCCTAAATCTAATGGTGCATTTTCAATTTCGAAATGATTCTGTTCACCGTGTGAAGTCATATATAGAAATAGGACATCGCTATCACGGTTCATTTGCTGCCCCATACGGCGTAGGGCTAACTCGATACTGGTTTTAGAGGCAATTGGAATTTCTGTGCGGGTGTCTGGGTTATTAACTAACATCATCGAACGACCAATCGTTCCGAAACGTGTGTCAAACTGTTCTTTAATACGGACTACTTCCGATTTAAAAACATCTTGGTAACTATCACCAGCAACACCTAAAAAATACCAATGGCTTTTTGCCTGCTCACCATATTGGACTTGCTCTAAAGAATCGTTCAGCAACTTACTTTGTGCGTAAAAAGCATCTTCAGCAAATGTTGGAGCTGAATCTTCGACCTTCCAAATTGGTTGATCTTTTACAGAAAGTTGCCACACTACCATTGTCGCAATAGTCGCAACCATGACGAGTGCACGTTCCCACCAAGGCCACTTAAGTTCGCGTGAGAAAACCCAAATTACCGCTAAACTTTGCCACACAAACAAAGCTACAAATAAGCTCGGTAAAATTCCGTTATAAATAGCATCGGGAATAAAGTTGAGATAACCGTTAGAACCCAAATACTGAATTAAACATTGAATTAATAAGATATTTGTATCTAAAACCAACCACAGTAAAGCAGGTACTAGCATTAAACGAGGTTGGTTGGTGCGCTGGGATAAGAAAATACCGACAATTAAGGCAATAAATGGCCAAAGTGCATAACCAATTAAACCTTGTGAATTGAAATCACCGATTTGACCAGCGACAAGCCAACTATACAGAGAGTTAGTACATCCCCCTAAAATTCCCCAAACAATAAGCTGAAGAATTGATGGATGTACAATTTGTAAAGAACGTCTTGATCCCAAAAACAGCCACATTCCGGCAATTTGGTTGCTTTTAAAATCATGCCAAAAATTAATGGAGGGTTTAAGATCAATCATAAAAGGTTTTCAAAAATTTCGTTTTTGTCAGGCATCTTAAGTGTATGCCTGCTAAGAATTTTAGCAATCATGCTTTTGAACTATATCACATATATTTGTGCATTATTCAAGCAATAAAACCTAACCTTACATAAGCCTACTGAAAATACGCATCAAAACGACAAGCATCTCCTTGCCATTGATGAGCTGGCTCTTGATTCGCCAAGAAAATAGCATGGCGTGGACGTTTAACCACGACACGTTTAGCAACTTTCTGTGCCAAAACCAGCAAATTATCCCCCAAATCCATTTCACCATCTTCAGGTAAAAGTAGGTGTAAAAGCTGCATCTGTTTTTTAACTTGAGCTTGTTTTTTGATTGCTTGGTGATTCTGGTCACGCTGTGGAAACATCGGATCTAGATAAACTACATCAACCATTTGAGCTGTTTGCTGTAACTGTTGTAAATAACTTGCAGAATCAGCAAAGATCAGTTGAATCCGATTCATAAACTGGCTTAAAAAGCTGTCTTTTTCAGCTTGTGCTTTTGCATCTTCAAGTAAGGTAAATAAAATTGGATGGCGCTCAACCAATTGTATTTGTGCGCCTAGATAAGCCATGAGTAAACTATCATGACCTAAGCCTGCCGTAGCATCAACAAGTATGGGTTTTTCACCTAACTGACAAGCCCGAGCAATCATTTCTGATTTAAGACTTGCACGTTTTAAACGAGAAATTTCGGCTTTCCAGTTGGGCTGCATTTTCATGCCATTTGCAGATAGCCATAGCCCGTTTTCATCTGCACAAAGTGCCAACTCAGGATTTAAACGCAAAAATCGTGCATTCAGTTTTTCAACTAACTGCAAATCTACAGTCACACCTCTAGAACAAAGCATAGCTTGGTAGTGCTGTGCTTGCTCTTGAAAATCTACTTCAAAATATATGTGCATGATTAGCCTTTATTTTGCTTTACCCTGATCTGCTATTTTTTTCCATGCATCATCACGTAAATAAACTGGTAAAGCATGTTCAGCATCAACCCACTGCTTTTCTTCTGCATAAACACGTGCAATAGAAGCAATGTCTTGTGCAGTTGCAGTGATTGTTTGATGATCTGCATCAGCTTGAAGTAGCTTTGCGCCCGAACCAATTAAGCAATGTTTTGCGTAAGCAGCAGCTGGTTCGTAGCCCATTAATTTTTCTTCATCAATACACTGCATGATGTTTTGTTCATTTAGAACAAAACTTGCAATGTAAACTTCATTCATACGCGCATCGAGTACCGCGGTTACCTGCTTTAAACCTTCAAGTCGAAAAGCTGCTTGCGCGAGAGCTTGTAAGGTAGAAACTGGAATAACCGGCAAATCTTGTGACCAAGCTAAAGCCTGAGTTACAGCCGCATTAATTCGGACACCACTAAATGAACCTGGGCCACGACTAAAGGCAATCGCATCTAAACCAGCAACGTCAAGTCCTGTCTGCTGTAAGCCCTGCTCAATCATTGGCAGAATAGTCTGAGTTTGTGCTTTTGCTCTTGTATCGAGTTGGAAAAATAGTTCTTGGGTTTCATCAATTAATGAAATGGAACAATGCTCGTTTGCAGTTTCCAACGCCAGCAGTTTCATGCACAACCTTAGTATTAAATCAGATTAAAAACGAGGGTTATGATACCCCACTCGGCTCTGATAGGCGAGTTGTTCTCTTTCTAAATAAAAATACCAAGCTTGTGCTTGGCATAAAAATATTTTGCTAAAAAAGAGTTAAAAGTGGAATTCTTTTAAATCTGCATAGTTCTTAAAGTGCTCAGCATAATGCAATGCACTCAAACGTATTTTTGCAGCGCCATCTTCATCTAAAGTTTTAACAATTTTGCCAGGTGAACCCATCACTACTGAATTATCTGGAATCACCTTTCCTTCAGGAATTAAGGCATTCGCACCAATAATACAGTTTTTACCAATCACAGCCCGATTTAAAATTACGGCGTTCATACCAATCAAACTATTATCACCAATCGTACAACCATGCAGCATGACTTTATGTCCGACCGTGACATATTCACCAATGTTCAACTCAAGGCCCACATCGGTATGTAGTACAGAATTTTCTTGAATATTAGAGAAATCACCAATTCGAACTACACAGTTATCGGCACGTACTACAGCTCCAAACCAAATGCTGACTTGACGGCCTAACTCTACTTGCCCAATTAGCGTTGCTGTTGGAGCAACCCAACCATCCCATGGTTCATGTAAGGCTTTTGGGTGCTGTCCTTGATAGCTATACATCATAATTTATCAATCCTGATCATTTATTCTTATGAGAAAACTTTGGCATTCCAAAGGTTGGTGAATTCAGTAAAAATGGCCAATCCTTTTGATAACCCAGTCCATATTTAAACAGAGCAACTAACATACGAGCAGTTAAACCCCAAATAATTTCATTATCAATCTGTAAACTCGGAAAGTATAAAGATTGATGGGCATAACGTACTTCGTAAGGCATGGGTCTTGTATCGATTAATTCTTGCAAAGGGACAAAGAAAATTCGATCAATTTCGGTAGGCTGAGGAATTAAAGTCACTTCTGGAGGAATAAGCCCAACGATCGGTTTTACAGACAAACCACTTCTTGCACGTTGCATTGGCAAATCACCGAGTAACTGCACATCAAAAGGATTTAAAGCAGTCTCTTCCTGAGCTTCTCTTAAGGCCACCACAATATTACTCGTGTCACTAGGATCACGCTTTCCACCTGGAAAAGAAACTTCTCCCGCATGGTTGTTCATATGTATTGAACGGCGTGTAAGCAGTACCTTAGGATCATTTTCATTTGTAATTGCAATCAGTACTGCTGCCTGTGCTTCTTGTATGCGGGTGGAAAAGCGCAATCTTTGCTGTAACTTTTGTGTTAGCAAGTGCTCTTCCATACCATTCACCTATTATTCTCTATCTCTTTGCATCATATCTGAAAATCAAACTTAGGGAATAGAGTTGATGCGTAAGTCTAAAAATTCAGTTATGCTGGGTCATCTCTATACTCGATGATAATTATGAGTTTCTGTGTAGCGTGTGGGCATAAAACCGAACAAAAAATTCCTTTAGGTGATCATAAAGTACGCCGTGTTTGTACTCATTGTGGAAATATTCATTATGAAAACCCCAAAGTAATCTGCGGTGCCTTAGCGTTATGGGAAGACAAAGTACTACTCTGTCGTCGTGCGATTGAACCTCGTTATGGTTTATGGACTTTGCCTGCTGGTTATATGGAATTGTTCGAAACCATGGAGCAAGGTGCAGCACGTGAAACTCGTGAAGAAGCAGAAGCCGAGATAGAAATAGAACAACTTTATTGTATGTACAATATTCCACGTATTGGTCAAATTTATGTACTTTTCAAAGCACAGCTGAAAGATGGGATTTTTGGTGCAGGTGAAGAAAGTATCGAGAGTCGCCTGTTTGAAGAGCATGAAATTCCATGGGGTGAGCTTGCCTTCCCTAGCGTCGAACACACTCTAAGACATTATTTTGAAGACCGTAAAAAACAAGTTTTCCCAACACATCTTGAAACTTTGGGTACGCGTTTAGATCATACGGGTTAATCAATTAGATAATAAAAAAGACCGCTAAGCGGTCTTTTTTATTTGTTTAATATTTTAAGACTTAGTTTTAATTGCTTTACAAGCTGGAATAGATTGATCCGCTAGTTTGATTGTTACTGTACCAAATTTACGTTGAGCCAAAGCTTTATCCGCAGCGGTTGGAGCAGGCACATCCTTAAGCGTATTATAGCTTTCTTGAGCTGCCGCATGTTGATTAAACCAAGCAGTATTAGTATCGAAATCAATGCTCGTACTATCTACCTTATTTGCCAATAAATTAAATAGATTCAATTTCGCAGGCCCCGGAGAAACGCCTACAAAAGTTACCCCAACCATCGCACCATCAATATTCTCAAATTTTGGATTAGATAAAATCATACGAACGTAAACAGACTGTTGGCTATTTGAAGGATCATCAACTGTCGCCGCTGTAGTACCAATTCGATATTGTTGTACGCCATTACTATCCACTAAACTATTTTCAGATACAGTCGCACATTGGCCTGACATATCATTTGTTGTTGAATTAGGTTTGATATCAGTACGAATATCCCCATGTTCATCAATAACAATACCTAAATTTACAGGTTGAATCGTCTTATCTGAAAAATTAAATGTCAGAGTCGCATAAAGAGGAAAAATATAATTCTCTCCTAACTTTACATTACCAGAAGTTTTGAAAACTGTTCTTTCTAGATAACTAATAGGACTGCTTTTAACAATACTCAATATCCCATTGTAGCTATCACCATCAACATTTTGACGCCAGAGGCCATAATGTTGCGGATTACCTGTACTAAGTTTTGTTAAGTATTTATAGAATGGTTCTGTCCCTGCCACTCCATAATCATTAAAGAATTTACCTTGATAAATCTGTAAATCTTCATTCGGATTATCAGAGGCGCTTAAACGAAGTGGAGTCGTTGGCTGAATCTCACGGCTAATAGGATTTAACCAAGCATTCTGTGCATTTGCATTTAATCTAGCTGGTTTAACTTTTGAGGTTAACAAATAAGGGTTTTGTACTTGATTGTTTATTACAACAGCATTACCCTTCCACTGCAAACCATATCCTAATGTATAACCTTGTCGGTCTGATAATAAATAAAACTCATCTGCTGAATGTCTTAAGTTAATTGTGTTATTAAAACATTCTTCCTGTGTAGTTCTATTACACCCATAAAAAACTTGATAGTTTTGAAATATGGGACTTGAACTAGTAAATAAATTGAATGACTCAAAAATGCCAGCATTACTTAAGTTAATCGTTTGTACAACTAACTTATAAGCTTCATCATCAGAGATTTGTCCTACATCTAACCAAGGTTTTAAAATACTTGCATACGCACCATTTTTTAATTCTGTAGCTGTTATGCTCTGAGAAATTTTAGTAAGCTGATCTTTCTTTGTATCTGTAAGTTGGGTGGGTTGTATATCCCCAATCAGGTTATCATCATTTTCCACACCAATACTTTGAAAGATTTTTATTAAAGCAATCGCTACTTTAATTGTTTCATCATTTTTATCTAATGTTGCTGGAGTTTTACCTGTAATACCACTTGCTAAATCCAGCACTCTTAGATATATCGGATTGATCACTTTAGTCCTACCATTCACGGCAGTAAACTTCCCAATCGTATCCAGATTAACGTTTCCTAAGAAAACCTTTTTATTATCTTTACTTTGAATATAAAAACGTGCTGTATCTCCCACTTTGCACGACCCAATGACCGCATTTCCTGAAAGTTTAGTCGCATAATGAAAATTTGTTGCCGAACTACAATCGAAATTAATACCAGCTATCGGATAATCTAAAGCGAATTGCAAACAAGTTGTATCTTCTGCACCAGTGTCGCTCGTTGTTGGCGTACAACTACCTGAAGATAAATTTCCGTTATTAGTACCAGAATTCGGATCTTCACTAATATTGGAACTACCGCCACCACAACCATTTAGCATAATCGCTAATGTGGTTAGTGCAAAAGGC
The DNA here is from genome assembly GCF_054823985.1 of Acinetobacter sp. GN11. Lineage (NCBI taxonomy): Bacteria > Pseudomonadati > Pseudomonadota > Gammaproteobacteria > Moraxellales > Moraxellaceae > Acinetobacter > Acinetobacter sp. GN11. Next base: position 18,087 of record NZ_JRVL01000043.1, read on the forward strand.
CATAAAACTTTTTTATTCATTAGATACCCTACTTATTTTTAACGTAATACGGAAATTTGAATTTGTCCCTGATTTGTTAACTCTTTTTCTGCAACATCCACTGCAGAAGATAAAGGTGTCATCATCATGTAATGTGCTGAAGGTGGTACTTTTAAAACACCTTGAATTGATGAATGTTGTAACATCGTAGAAGGATAAGATTTACTCTTAAACCCACTAACTCCTTCTAAAATGCACCCCTTATTATCTAAAAAGATGACTAAAGGCCAGTAATATAGAGGCTTCTCATTACTAGCAGCAAATGACATAAGTTTTAAATGCTGAACAGAAGGGTTTAACTGTACTACCTCATATTCAAATTTTTCTTTCAATGGTTTACGAGGCCATACACTTACTTCTTTATTTATACTAAGCGTCTTAATTTGTTTGTTATAACCTTTAATAAAACATTTGTCTTGTTCAAAAGCTGCTTCTAACTCTTGCGAAGATAAGCGCATATATGTTGGAGCCAATACAACAGTAGATTCTTCATCTTTAGCCTGCCGATTAAAAAGCTGATCTAAAGTTGATCGACTCACACCTTTTTTACGCTCTATTGATTCTGTTCTTCCTAAGCCGTCAGGCATAAGATAAAAACGCTTTTTACCGTCAAGATTAAATTCTTGATCTTCGAGATACTCATTATTTACATATTCAATATTATCAATCATTGTAAATTTAGACTTATCCTGTGAAGAGACAGGTGATGGAGCTGCTTGGGATATGCTTTTTATTGGGGGCGGAACTAAAATCAGTTTTTTCTTCCACTCATTATTAGCAACTGTTTTAACCTTTTCACTTTCGAGAGGTTTAGTTTTCTCCGTAGATGTTTTTAATTTATTATCAGCAACAGTAGCAGTTTGAGTTTTTTTTGGTGCAGTCGGTGCAGTCGGTGCAGTCGGT
>NZ_JRVL01000296.1:0-912 GCF_054823985.1 Acinetobacter sp. GN11
GTTTACAGCGATTTTATATTGATTACGCCCATTTGTTTTTGCTTTATACAAAGCATGGTCAGCACGCGCTACAAAAGCAGAAATTGAATCGTTTAGACGAGGAATTGTAGTTGCGACTCCAACACTAATGGTGACATGTGGTGAAACATCACTACAAGGGTGCTCAATTGCAATTTTATCAATCGCACTCATTAAACGTTCAACTTGGATCAAAGCTTGCTGAGCATTTGTCATTGGAAATAACAGTAAAAATTCTTCGCCGCCATAACGTGCTACTAGATCACCACTACGGGCAGCAATAGAAGAAATAGCAATTGCGATTTCTTTTAAGCACTCATCACCTTTTAGATGACCTAACGTGTCATTGTAAGATTTAAAATAATCAATATCGACCATCATAATGGTGAGCGGTGTTTCATGTCGCAAAGCACGTCGCCATTCATTATCCAGTGTTTCATCTAAATACCGTCGATTGGCTAAACCAGTGAGTGCATCTTGCTGTGAAAGTAAAGATAATTGCTGGGCTTGTTGCATGAGTTCAATGCGATTCAGCTCGATCATGCAGTTTTGTAAGTAGTTTTCTCGATGTTGGCGGTCAGTTGCATAGGCAAGGGTCATTCCCAAGAAACTACTGAAGGTGTAAGTTCGGTTCAAGAAAGTCCAGTCGATTACCCCATTTAAGTAGTTACTTGCCAAAATTCCAACAAGTCCTCCAACCCATCCAGCAAATATGGCGGTATAAAAACGCATACCTACTGCACCATAGATAATTACAATCGCATACATCATCGCCGCATGAAAAAGAACATTCTCTTGGCCATTTTCAATAACGTTAATTAAAATAAAAGTAATTGCTACCGCTAAAGCTGAGCCAATTCCTACATAATAATCAAAATACTGATTTAATTTTTT
>NZ_JRVL01000297.1:0-1200 GCF_054823985.1 Acinetobacter sp. GN11
TGCACAGAAAATACGACAGGTTAAATCGTAAATTTTCCTAAATGCTAGATTAATATTTAAATGAGGATATTAAAAACGATAACCCACACCCAAATAAGTAATTAAAGGATCAATATCAACTTTGGTTGAGGCATGAATTAACTGCTTACCTGTTTTGCTATCAATCACATCAATATTTGCGCGATTATTTAACTTTGCATAGGACACTGAACCAACAGCATACCAATTTGGCGTGATGTCATAAGTAGCTCCTAGACTCACAATTGGGGCAATCGCATCAGTTGCTTTAACCCGAACATATGGATTTGCACTTGAGGTTTTGCCATCTAAGGCTGCACCAGCATTGTTATCTAGTACATTCTGAATCATATGCCCCGCAGCAATTAAGTCAGAATTAATTTGGTCGTTTAACTTAATGTTAGAAAAGCGTGAATACATAATTCCGGCACCAACATATGGTCGAAATTTATTTACTCCTGCCTTACCAAACTGATATTGAGCCTCTAATGCTGGAGTCCATGCACGTACCGTAGCAGCTTTCGATTTATTACCCAGATTAGTGATTGGAATATCTTGTAATAAATCAAGTTTATCGCCTATAACCAAAGCAGCTAATCCTTCAGGATTTGCAAAACCAGATAACGGCGCGTTGATTTCTCCTTTCCCCTTAATATCAACTTTTGGAGGAATCCCACCGATTAACTGTAAAGACACGTTCTCATTCACATAGTAATTGAACATTAAACCCAGAGTGTCTATATCTTCTGTTTCAAGCCCTGTGCCTTTACCTTCCCATTGTTCTAATCCTTTAATCGTTGCTGTACCCGTGATATCTGGCGAAACCATGTCATTTTCATCTACAAGCCCTAATAGCTGACCAACCGATTGTTGTTGATTGCCGTTTTCATCGACTGGATGGCTAAATACCATATCGAGAACTTCTTTGGCATTTTCCCCAGTTGATAATGTTGCATTAGGGTCTATGGATTTCATAAATGCTGAAGTAGAAATAGTTCCGACTTTGGCAGTGGTTCCATTTGCTACAGCAGTATTTATATTGAATGGATTTGCTTTCCCTTGTGGCATGACATGCAACCACCCAGCAGATACAGAAAACCGTTTAAATTCTGCATGTGCTGTTTGAGTTCCCGTTACAAAAGCCACGGCGAGCAGATTTCCGCCTATTAATTTTAAAATATC
>NZ_JRVL01000298.1:0-3531 GCF_054823985.1 Acinetobacter sp. GN11
TTCATTGGGGCTAAATTGAGACTAAAAAAGTCAGTATTATATTTTGTCCACTTCACATATACGAACGCTTCCAGAACAAATTCATATTTAAATGTACTGCACACCTATTTTTTGACCTTGATCTTATTGCCCTTAGTCATAATGATTAACATTATTGAGGTCCTCTTGATCGGTCATTGATTGTGTGGTCGGTGATGCTGATTTTTTCCTATCGGGAGGTATAACAGCATTAATGAAATTTGCTTTGCCGGATTTAGATATCGGAACTATTTGCTTTCTGTGTCTTTTTAGATTTAACGATGGTTCTGTGTCGTCTTGGTTTAGTAATGTTTTATCAACGAGAGCATCATCATTTGCTTATTACTTTCTTTTTTGGGGTCCGGTATCTCCACTTTCTGATTCGGGTAAGGCCATTTCATTGTAAATGGATTCTGTAGGAGTAGGGTGGCTTTCTGCCTCATTACCCGATTTCGTTTCTTTATTGATGTTTTGACGTGACTCTATAGGAGCTTGAGTTTCACTTTCAGATTCCATTTTGTTTAGAGAGTTCTCGTCTGTATCAACTTCATCATTCTCTAGCTTTGTTTGAGTGGTGCCTTCGACTGTTTGTGGCTGTAGGGCGGTTTCTTAGGCCAAATTCTGGCGATAGCTTACAAGCTCAGTAAGGTACGCTTTTTCACGTTCATGAGCTAAGTTTAGTTGTGTTTGCAGCGAGATGTTTTGTGAAATTAGTAAGTTTAAAATCTGTTTAAAATCAACCTCACTATCTTTATTTGATTTTTTATCGAGCAACTCGATAATGGCTGGCAAGGCTGCTTCAAAATCTATTTTTCCATTGATTATTTTGATTTTATTTTTTGTTTGCAAATGATAAATCTGTGTTCTGGAGAGTCCAGTTCGTTTGCTTAGCTGAAGTACAGTTAATTTTTCCATGTTTAAATCTGTTTAAGATAAGCCCTTGTGTTGAGTGATTATACTGATAAAGCGATTCAACTTTTAGCTAAAAAATATAGAAAATGTGCTTTGTGAGGTGAATTTTTAAATTATAGGTTGTGAAAAAATGTGCTATTTTTAATTTGTAAAATAGATGGTCTATATGACAAGGCTTCTGGGGGTATTTTGTTAAATGAAACTATCAAATATTGAGTATCCACAGCGTACCCAAGAGCTAGCAATTCTTTTGAATTTTTATCTGATGCAGATCAAGCCGATTGACATGAAACCGATAGGTCTGCGTGATGAATATTATTCTGTAATGGCTTATCTAAAAATCGTTTCACAGCTGGAAAAACTCATTTTAAGTTTTGTGTATAACGGGAAATTGGAACGTAAAGAAGAGCAAAATTTGCTCGACCTATTGCACGAAATATATAAGCAAGGAGAAGGACGTTTTAAGTTAGAAGAAATTCCTGCTTTGGCTATGGAGCTGACAGAGTCTCAAATTCAGGCAATAAACGTTGTATTATTTGGTCAGCTTCGTGGCATAGCTCAGGTCATGCTCGACTCCGATTATACGAAGGCGCTTTTTCAACTTTATCGGGTAGGGCACAACAAATTTACAAGGGTGTCTCACAAAGAAAGCTATTCTGATTTCCTTAAAAAAAGAAATAATATTATTTTGCAGAATAGTTTTCCTGTTCTTGAAAATTTTACATCAGATTTTTGGGTGTCACGTGATCAACGGATTACGAAGTTGCAATCTACCTTTGATCAAATGTTCGCTTCAAAAAACAGTGTAAAAGTACTTTGTGTTAATTTATTTGCATCCGAGATTTATGGCGAAGCTCAAATTGTATTTTTAAATGAGGCTTTGAAAAAACTCCGTACTGAGATGAGGAAGCAGGAGCACTACCTCGGTTTGTTCTATAAACTTGAGTATGGCGTTGATGGGCAATTTTTTTACTTTTGTGTTGTGGTTTTTGAAAATTTAAAAAGTTTAGCCATTCGTGACTTATATGAAAATGTTGCTACTGTTTGGCAAGCGATATACATGCAAAGTCATTCTTTAGACCCTCAAGTCAAACCTCGTTTGGCAGAGTTTCTCAATAGCAAGCTTTACCGTACCGCGACTTTACAAGCCGGAGTTATTTCTAGAAGCGGGCCAAGTTATGCACAGTTTGTAAGAACAACACTTGCTTATATTGCTAATGCACCACATCTCTTACAAATACTTTATAGGGAGGATGTTTGTGCTGAAGAGGAGCCGTATGACCGTGCCGACAAGCCTAGAGAAATTCCCAAAAAGGCCATTACACCAAGAAAACCAAAAAAACTGGAACATCATCAGGAAAACCAGTCTCTTCTACAAGCATTAAAATTAAAAAATGTTTTTAAGCCTTTGCAAAAGGATATTCTGGATATTGGGCTGTGTTATGAACACATTCCCTATATTGATCGGTCATACAGTCAGAATATTCTGAACTTCACACCTGCAATGATCCGGATGGAAGTTGCGGTGCTTTTAGCCCCTGTCTGGATAAGAGATCCGGTTACGAATGAGGGGAAGGAGATCAAACAAAATGATTGGGGTGGTTTAGTACAGGATGAGCCACAAGAACAAAAGAGTATTGAAATTTTACTTCAGTATGCTGAGTTTATGGGGCCACGGGTTCTATGCTTTATCGCTGCTTTTTTAATGCTCCCAAAACAACAATATTCTCCTGTTTATGGTTATAGCCTATATAAAACCGCATTGCATCAGAAGATACGGGAACTCATGGCGTTACCGCTTAAACTGTTTAAAGAGCAAATAAAGGGCTTGGTAGACAAGCAGTTGATGCCTGCTGCTGTTTTTACCAAACTAGATAGCTTGCTGACGAGCCAACGGTTTCATACAGAATCATTACAAGACTGGTTAAAGGTACAGGAGCGAGTCAAAAAAAGATCATTTCTCAGAGTTGATAGCTACGTCAAAAAACTGGAAAACGAACAGAATATTTATCGAGATGTAGAATTTACGATTACCGTTCTAAAGTCTCAATCTTTAAAACAAATCGATACCCTTTTGAAAAACATCATTGATCATTTTAATAAAACTCATCAGCAGCTCATGGGGTATGTCGGATTCTGGAGACTTCAGCAGGTAGATGTGCAAAAGATTAAATATATTGCGACTCTCACATTTTATCTGGATGAGCGTTATATAGAATCAACAGGGTCAGAAAGCTGGTTTGAAAAGCTCAAGCATCAGGCGGAGTTACGTCTGGATAAAAAGACCGAAGCTTTGAATATTGATGAAATCAAGGTTAAACAAATTGAACACATCATGGAGTACGTCGGGTCTTTTCAATCCAGGTTTAATAAAAAGCATCCTTCACGACGTTATACATCAGGTCTCTTATTTGCCTTAATGCATCGTGATTTATACTGGATGCATACAGCCGTACTGCAGAAACAAATCTTGATTCGCGGGCGAACTGGCTACAAAAAAAGAACCAGAAAAAAGACAAAAAAACAGGCGTAACTTCCGCTTGAGGCTTATCGATAAAAATTCACGGTATAGCTAGGTTTTTTATTGATAGGCTTCTCGTA
>NZ_JRVL01000044.1:0-5804 GCF_054823985.1 Acinetobacter sp. GN11
CCCAATTCCGATGTGGATTGAGGATTTCAGTGAAGTTAAACAACAATTTGATCTATGGAGAAATCAAGGTATTGAAAACCTCCATGAATTTCTAAGCCAAAATAAAAATTTAATTATTGAATGTGCCCATAAAATTAAAATTGTTCGTGTGAATCAAAAAACATTAGAACTTTTTGAAGCAAGAACTCACGAAGAGCTATATTCGAATTTAAATCTTATTTTTAAAAAAGAAATGTTTGAATCACATATTAATGAATTAGAAGAACTATGGAATGGTAAAACCCATTTTTCAAGTACGACTGTAAATTACACTTTATCAGGCAAACGTATTGATGTTCAGTTAAGAGGATCAATTTTACCCGGTTCTGAATCAACCTTTGAACGTGTATTAATTACCACCGAAGACATTACTCCTTATCAAAATGCACTTCGTGAAGAAGAAAAAAATCGTCGCTTGGCTGAATCCATGTTTATCTACTCACCCACGTCTCTTTGGGTCGAAGATTTCAGTCGTATAAAAAATAGAATTGATCAACTCAGATTATTAGGTATTGAAGATTTTAGAACTTTTCTAGATGTTCATCCTGAATTTGTCCGCCAGTGTGTAGAAGATATTCTAATTTTAGATGTTAATCAGGCCACTCTTGATTTATTTAAGGCTCCTGATAAGTCGACACTTTTGAGAAATACACATAAGATTTTTGCTGAAGAGATGATTGAAACCTTTCGTGAGCAGCTCATCGAATTATGGCAAGGTAATATTCATCATAAGCGTGAAGCCATTAACTATGCCTTAGATGGCCAAATGAGAAATGTATTACTTCAATTTACCGTTTTTCCTGGATATGAAGAGACTTGGGGACTGGTACAGGTTGCACTTACCGATATTACCGCACGAAAAAAAGCGGAAAACTATCTTGAATATCTAGGGCAACACGATGTCCTGACCAAACTATATAACCGTGCTTTTTTTACAGAAGAACTTAACCGTTTAAACCGAAGCATTATTCGACCTGTTTCTTCAATTTTCTTAGATATGAATGGATTAAAAGAAACAAATGATCAGTTTGGTCACGATATTGGGGATGGTTTATTGCGTCGCGTTGGAAATATTTTAACTCAGGCCATTTTAAATACACCCTATACGGCTTCTAGAATAGGTGGCGATGAATTTGTGATTTTAATGCCAGGGGCAGATGAGGCGAATGTTCTTATTATGCTTCAAACCATTCAGGAGCTTTTTAATATCGATAATCAATATTATTCAAGCCACCCCATTAGCATCGCAATTGGATATGCGACAACTCAAGCAAATGAACAAATTGAGGACATGTTAAAGCGAGCTGACCATCACATGTATCAAAAGAAAAAAAACTACTATCAGGAAATTTTATTTAATCAATAAAAAAACAGGCATATTGCCTGTTTTTGAGCTTAACGTTTTCCCATAGAACGACGAGTACCACGTGGAGGCATCCATGTTCTATCTGCGTATTGCTCTGGTTTCGGACGCACTTGGTTGTGTACCGCGTCGTCGGCTTCATTGCTTTCATTCGGCATTGGGAATGGCAATTTCACCAAAGCCTTTTTCTGTTTTGGCTGTTGCTCAGTCATGATTCATTCTCGAAATTTCGATTGCGACTTATTATAAATGATTTTTGTCATTTCTTTCCAAAAAAGCTTCAATTGAATAAAACAGCAACAACATCTTTCTTAAATCAAACTTTTTTACATCTAAAAATACCCACATCCGCAAATTGCTTAATTTTTGCGATAAGATAGTATGCTTTTTATTTTTTAATCCCATAAGAGGAATATTGCCGTGGACGTACGTCTTTCTGATCGTGTCAATGCTATCAAACCGTCCCCTACACTTGCTGTAACCAATAAAGCTGCTGAACTTAAAGCTGCTGGCAAGAACGTGATTGGTTTAGGTGCTGGCGAACCAGACTTTGATACCCCTCAACACATCAAAGATGCTGCAATTGAAGCAATTAATAATGGTTTCACCAAATATACGGCTGTAGATGGTACTCCTGGGTTAAAAAAAGCAATTATTGCTAAATTTAAGCGTGATAATAATCTCGATTATCAAGCGAATCAGATTTTGGTTTCATGTGGTGGTAAGCAGAGCTTCTTTAACTTGGCTCTTGCTCTATTAAACAAAGGCGATGAGGTTATCATTCCAGCACCTTTCTGGGTAAGCTATCCAGATATGGTCATTATTGCTGAAGGTACTCCAGTAATCGTGAAATGTGGTGAAGACCAACGTTTCAAAATCACTCCTGAACAATTAGAAGCAGCTATTACTCCTAACACCCGTTTAGTTGTATTAAACAGCCCATCTAACCCAACAGGTATGATTTATAGCAAAGCTGAATTAGAAGCTTTAGCTGAAGTTTTACGTCGTCACCCACAAGTATTTGTTGCATCTGACGATATGTATGAACCAATTCGTTGGGAAGATGAGTTCTACAACATCGCAACTGTTGCTCCAGATTTATATGATCGTACGATTGTTTTAAATGGTGTTTCTAAAGCATATGCGATGACAGGTTGGCGTATTGGCTATGCAGCCGGCCCAGCAAAAATCATTGGCGCAATGAAAAAAATCCAGTCTCAATCAACTTCAAACCCAACTTCTATTTCACAAGTTGCTGCTGAAGCTGCATTGAATGGTCCTCAAGACGTACTTCAACCAATGATTAAAGCGTTCAAACGCCGTCATGACTTAGTCGTAAACGGCTTGAATGAAATCAAAGGGATTTCTTGCTTGCCTGCTGACGGTGCTTTCTATGCCTATGCAAACATTCGCCCTCTTATTCGTGCAAAAGGCTTAAAATCTTGCACAGAATTCTCTGAATGGTTACTAGAAGAAACTGGTGTAGCAGTAGTGCCTGGTGATGCATTTGGTCTAGGCGGTTTTATGCGTATTTCATATGCAACAGCTGACGAAGTGCTCGTTGATGCGTTAGCACGTATCAAAAAAGCTGCTGACTCAATTGAAGGCGTAGATGCTGCAATTGCTTCTATTGAAGCTGAAAAAGCTGCGAAATAATTTGTACATATAAAAAAGGCCTCAAAATTGAGGCCTTTTTTATAATTAGAATTATTCTGGGTTAAACAAGGCGACCACCTCGGCTTCAGTCATTTTTTTTGTATTATTTTTAAAGGCATAAAAACTGGGTTTTGAATCAATAAAAATTTCCAGATCTAACTTTAAGTCATCTACTGGTTCATCTAAAGAAAATGCATTAATGTTGCAGTAGCCTTGATCCTTAGTTCTCCAAAAAATTGTAGTTCCACAAGCGTTGCAAAAGCCTCTTTCTCCCCATCCGGAAGAGTTAAAAATACTCAGATGCTCTTGTTGAATAAACTTTAGACTGCCTTGTACAACATCAATCGTCATAATAACACCACTGGTTTGTCGGCGGCACATCGAACAATGGCAAACATGCACATCATGATTTTTTAGCTCTACCTTAAATGTAGTCTTACCACATAAACATTGACCGTTCATTATTATTTCCCATTGATAAGTTTTATATTTTTAATTTCATAAAATATTCTGTCTAATTAAAATTTACAAGTTTGTAAACTATAACTGAACTTATCACTTCATTTTTCTAACTTGACAATAGTACTTTTACATCATAATTTAAAATTAAGTTCCATTTAAGAACTTACAAAATTAAAGGACTCAAAAATGAAAAATCCCATGGAAATGACTGGTCTTGAATTTTTACAAGCGATGATTGATGGCCATATTCCAGCAGCAAGTATTAGTAAAACCATACCTATGCAACCTACTGAAATTTCAGAAGGTTCTGTTACTTTTAAAGCGCAAGCAGATCATAACCATCTAAATCCACTCGGGGGCGTACATGGTGGCTTTGCTGCTACAGTTTTAGACTCTGTAACTGGCTGTGCAATACATACTATGTTACCTGCGGGTGTAGGCTATGGCACAATCGATCTTAACGTAAAAATGTGCCGCCCAATTCCTAAAAATCATCCTTTAATTGCGATAGGAAAAGTCATTAACTTAAGTAGAAATTTAGGTATTTCTGAAGGAAAAATTATTGATGAGGAAGGAAAACTGTATGCCTATGCTACAGCAACCTGCATGGTTATTCGTCCATAATCATCAAAGGCAGCCTTAAACCGCTGCCTTTTTTATTGGATAATCTGAAGTATCTGGACGTTCACAAGTTTGTGCAATCACATAGGGTGCCCAAATATTGTTAAGTTGAAGTTCTATAATTTCTTGATGCTCAGTAGACCAAGCTAACACTTTATTTTTACCCAACAATAATTCCCCTTCCAATTGAAAAATATAGAGAGATTTAGAGGAGTTTAATAATTTCGAGCTTTTTAAAATTTTAAGTGAATTATGCACATTCCATTTAGAACTAAACCAAAGTTGTAGTAAATCCCCTAAATATAAATTCTGTTTTTTGAAAGGATAAGCATCAATCCATGCATCTTCTACAGGTGTGTAATAAGATTCTGATTGAGTTAAGACATTAAGATAATTTTGTTGATAAAAATCAAAATTAGAAAAAATAGAAGCAATCATAAGCGTTTTCATACTTATCTCCGATTTAGCCATTTTAGTGCTGGCAAGTTGGTTTAAATCCACACTGTTTGAATTTCTTCAAACGCTTGTTCTGTTTTGAATCTAGCAATTGAACTTTTAAAGCGCAAGTAATTTCTTAGCTCACTGCCCAACTGGTTAAATAAAAACCATACAGCACAAAAATGTAGTCAACATGACAATTTACACTTGACCCTTCTCAAAATCTCCTTATAATCGCATGCAGATTCTCCCATAGCTCAGTCGGTAGAGCGACGGACTGTTAATCCGCAGGTCCCTGGTTCGAGCCCAGGTGGGAGAGCCAAATACTAAAAAGCCCGCAGCATTAAAGCGGGCTTTTTTTTGCCTTAAATTTATCAATATCTATAAAAAATCCCCTATCAACACATAGAGGATTTAATTTTCATGCTTAAACGACTTACTTGATTTAATGATCTAATCTAAGTTTAAAGAATATATTCCTTGCTTAAATCATTATTCCATTTCAACTACTTTTAAAGGATTAAAAGACTGAGTGGTTGGCATCATTTCAATACGGTTAATATTAATATGTGAAGGTTGTGAAGCAACCCACGCTACCGTATTTGCAATATCTTCAGGCAAAATTGGATTCTTTTTATCATACAGATTGTTCACTTTCTCCTGATCACCTTTAAAACGCACTAAAGAAAATTCTGTACCACCGCAAAGCCCCGGCTCAATATTAGTTACTCGAATGCCTGTACCAGACAAATCAGCTCGCAGATTTAAACTAAATTGCTCCACAAATGCTTTAGTTGCACCATAAACGTTACCACCCGGATATGGGTATGTACCTGCAATTGATCCCATATTGATAATTAAACCAGATTTTTTGTTCACCATACTCGGTAAAATTAACCGCGTAACGGTAATTAAGCCTTTAATATTGGTATCAACCATGGTGTACCAATCATCTAAATCTGATTTATCTGCTGACTCCAACCCTAATGCTAGACCAGCATTATTAACCAATAGATCAATTTGACTAATTTGAAATTCGGCTGGTAACTCAGCCAATGCTTTATTTATATTTTCTACGCTATCTGTCATATCAAATACTAAGGGATAGAACTTTTCACCAAGTTCTTGTTGTAATTCTTTTAGCTTTTCTGCCCGTCTTCCACAGCCAATAACTTTGTAACCTAACTCAATTAGTTTTTTTGAAATACTATAACCAAAGCCCGCA
>NZ_JRVL01000045.1:0-5580 GCF_054823985.1 Acinetobacter sp. GN11
AAGATCATTAAGAAATTATGAAGAACAACTTGTGTGGATTTTTACTGATTGATTGATCGAAATATTATCATTGATTGATTGGTTTAAATTACTCGAAGTTTATTTGAGCGAAATTTAAGTCAGAAAATTGATGAGCCAGAATTGGCACCTTGTCTTTAATAAGGTGCAAAATGATTTTTAACTGAAGAGTTTGATCATGGCTCAGATTGAACGCTGGCGGCAGGCTTAACACATGCAAGTCGAGCGGAGTGATGGTGCTTGCACTATCACTTAGCGGCGGACGGGTGAGTAATGCTTAGGAATCTGCCTATTAGTGGGGGACAACATTTCGAAAGGAATGCTAATACCGCATACGTCCTACGGGAGAAAGCAGGGGATCTTCGGACCTTGCGCTAATAGATGAGCCTAAGTCGGATTAGCTAGTTGGTGGGGTAAAGGCCTACCAAGGCGACGATCTGTAGCGGGTCTGAGAGGATGATCCGCCACACTGGGACTGAGACACGGCCCAGACTCCTACGGGAGGCAGCAGTGGGGAATATTGGACAATGGGCGCAAGCCTGATCCAGCCATGCCGCGTGTGTGAAGAAGGCCTTATGGTTGTAAAGCACTTTAAGCGAGGAGGAGGCTACTGAAGTTAATACCTTCAGATAGTGGACGTTACTCGCAGAATAAGCACCGGCTAACTCTGTGCCAGCAGCCGCGGTAATACAGAGGGTGCAAGCGTTAATCGGATTTACTGGGCGTAAAGCGCGCGTAGGCGGCTAATTAAGTCAAATGTGAAATCCCCGAGCTTAACTTGGGAATTGCATTCGATACTGGTTAGCTAGAGTGTGGGAGAGGATGGTAGAATTCCAGGTGTAGCGGTGAAATGCGTAGAGATCTGGAGGAATACCGATGGCGAAGGCAGCCATCTGGCCTAACACTGACGCTGAGGTGCGAAAGCATGGGGAGCAAACAGGATTAGATACCCTGGTAGTCCATGCCGTAAACGATGTCTACTAGCCGTTGGGGCCTTTGAGGCTTTAGTGGCGCAGCTAACGCGATAAGTAGACCGCCTGGGGAGTACGGTCGCAAGACTAAAACTCAAATGAATTGACGGGGGCCCGCACAAGCGGTGGAGCATGTGGTTTAATTCGATGCAACGCGAAGAACCTTACCTGGCCTTGACATAGTAAGAACTTTCCAGAGATGGATTGGTGCCTTCGGGAACTTACATACAGGTGCTGCATGGCTGTCGTCAGCTCGTGTCGTGAGATGTTGGGTTAAGTCCCGCAACGAGCGCAACCCTTTTCCTTATTTGCCAGCGAGTAATGTCGGGAACTTTAAGGATACTGCCAGTGACAAACTGGAGGAAGGCGGGGACGACGTCAAGTCATCATGGCCCTTACGGCCAGGGCTACACACGTGCTACAATGGTCGGTACAAAGGGTTGCTACCTAGCGATAGGATGCTAATCTCAAAAAGCCGATCGTAGTCCGGATTGGAGTCTGCAACTCGACTCCATGAAGTCGGAATCGCTAGTAATCGCGGATCAGAATGCCGCGGTGAATACGTTCCCGGGCCTTGTACACACCGCCCGTCACACCATGGGAGTTTGTTGCACCAGAAGTAGGTAGTCTAACCGCAAGGAGGACGCTTACCACGGTGTGGCCGATGACTGGGGTGAAGTCGTAACAAGGTAGCCGTAGGGGAACCTGCGGCTGGATCACCTCCTTAACGAAAGATTGACGATTGGTAAGAATCCACAACAAGTTGTTCTTCATAGATGTATCTGAGGGTCTGTAGCTCAGTTGGTTAGAGCACACGCTTGATAAGCGTGGGGTCACAAGTTCAAGTCTTGTCAGACCCACCATGACTTTGACTGGTTGAAGTTATAGAAAAGAAGATACAGAACTGATGATGTAAGCTGGGGACTTAGCTTAGTTGGTAGAGCGCCTGCTTTGCACGCAGGAGGTCAGGAGTTCGACTCTCCTAGTCTCCACCAGAACTTAAGAGAAGTTCGGATTACAGAAATTAGTAAATAGAGATTTAGGTCTTAGTTTATTAACTTCTGTGATTTAAGTATCACGGTATTAAGCATGACCTGACGAAGGCATGTTTATTCATTAACAGATTGGCAAAATTGAGTCTGAAATAAATTGTTCACTCAAGAGTTTAGATTAAGTAATTGATCTAAATGAATTGAGAACTAGCAAATTAACTGAATCAAGCGTTTTGGTATATGAATTAGATTGAAGCTGTACAGTGTTTAAATACACAGTACTTCAAACTGTAAGAGATTGATGAGAAATCATTGATCATGTCTTATTACTCCTTGTAGGTAATAACGACTGTTTGGGGTTGTATAGTCAAGTAATTAAGTGCATGTGGTGGATGCCTTGGCAGTCAGAGGCGATGAAAGACGTAATAGCCTGCGATAAGCTCCGGGGAGGCGGCAAATATCCTGTGATCCGGAGATTTCTGAATGGGGGAACCCACCTACTTTAAGGTAGGTATTGCAACATGAATACATAGTGTTGCAAGGCGAACGAGGGGAAGTGAAACATCTCAGTACCCTTAGGAAAAGAAATCAATTGAGATTCCCTTAGTAGCGGCGAGCGAACGGGGATCAGCCCATTAAGTTATGTGTGTTTTAGTGGAACGCTCTGGGAAGTGCGAACGTAGAGGGTGATATTCCCGTACACGAAAGGGCACACATAATGATGACGAGTAGGGCGAGGCACGTGAAACCTTGTCTGAATATGGGGGGACCATCCTCCAAGGCTAAATACTCCTGACTGACCGATAGTGAACCAGTACCGTGAGGGAAAGGCGAAAAGAACCCCTGTGAGGGGAGTGAAATAGATCCTGAAACCGCATGCATACAAGCAGTGGGAGCCGACTTGTTCGGTGACTGCGTACCTTTTGTATAATGGGTCAGCGACTTATATTCAGTAGCGAGGTTAACCGTATAGGGGAGCCGTAGAGAAATCGAGTCTTAATAGGGCGTTTAGTTGCTGGGTATAGACCCGAAACCAGGCGATCTATCCATGAGCAGGTTGAAGGTTGGGTAACACTAACTGGAGGACCGAACCCACTGTCGTTGAAAAGCCAGGGGATGACTTGTGGATAGGGGTGAAAGGCTAATCAAGCCTGGTGATAGCTGGTTCTCCCCGAAAGCTATTTAGGTAGCGCCTCGGACGAATACCATAGGGGGTAGAGCACTGTTTCGGCTAGGGGGTCATCCCGACTTACCAAACCGATGCAAACTCCGAATACCTATGAGTACTATCCGGGAGACAGACTGCGGGTGCTAACGTCCGTAGTCAAGAGGAAAACAATCCAGACCGCCAGCTAAGGCCCCAAAATCATAGTTAAGTGGGAAACGATGTGGGAAGGCATAGACAGCTAGGAGGTTGGCTTAGAAGCAGCCACCCTTTAAAGAAAGCGTAATAGCTCACTAGTCGAGTCGGCCTGCGCGGAAGATGTAACGGGGCTAAAACTATGTGCCGAAGCTGCGGATTTGACTTTTAAGTCAAGTGGTAGGGGAGCGTTCTGTAAGCCGATGAAGGTGTATTGAGAAGTATGCTGGAGGTATCAGAAGTGCGAATGCTGACGTGAGTAACGACAAAACGGGTGAAAAACCCGTTCGCCGAAAGACCAAGGGTTCCAGTCCAACGTTAATCGGGGCTGGGTGAGTCGACCCCTAAGGCGAGGCCGAAAGGCGTAGTCGATGGGAAATTGGTTAATATTCCAATACTTCTGTGTAATGCGATGAGAGGACGGAGAAGGTTAAGTCAGCCTGGCGTTGGTTGTCCAGGTGAAAGGAAGTAGGCATGCATCTTAGGCAAATCCGGGGTGCTCTATGCTGAGATCTGATAGCAAGCTGTACTTGTACAGCGAAGTGGCTGATACCATGCTTCCAGGAAAAGTCTCTAAGCTTCAGTTACACAGGAATCGTACCCTAAACCGACACAGGTGGTCAGGTCGAGTAGACCAAGGCGCTTGAGAGAACTCTGCTGAAGGAACTAGGCAAAATGGTACCGTAACTTCGGGAGAAGGTACGCTGTTGTTGGTGATGGAACTTGCTTCCTGAGCTGATGACAGCCACAGAAACCAGGCCGCTGCAACTGTTTATTAAAAACATAGCACTCTGCAAACACGAAAGTGGACGTATAGGGTGTGATGCCTGCCCGGTGCTGGAAGGTTAATTGATGGGGTTAGCGTAAGCGAAGCTCTTGATCGAAGCCCCAGTAAACGGCGGCCGTAACTATAACGGTCCTAAGGTAGCGAAATTCCTTGTCGGGTAAGTTCCGACCTGCACGAATGGCATAATGATGGCGGCGCTGTCTCCAGCAGAGGCTCAGTGAAATCGAAATCGCTGTGAAGATGCAGTGTACCCGCGGCTAGACGGAAAGACCCCGTGAACCTTTACTGCAGCTTGACATTGAACTTTGACCTTACTTGTGTAGGATAGGTGGGAGGCTTTGAAGTTGGAACGCTAGTTCCAATGGAGCCGTCCTTGAAATACCACCCTGGTAATGTTGAGGTTCTAACTCTGCCCCGTAATCCGGGGCGAGGACCATGTCTGGTGGGTAGTTTGACTGGGGCGGTCTCCTCCTAAAGAGTAACGGAGGAGTACGAAGGTGCGCTCAGCGTGGTCGGAAATCACGCGTAGAGTATAAAGGCAAAAGCGCGCTTAACTGCGAGACCCACAAGTCGAGCAGGTACGAAAGTAGGTCTTAGTGATCCGGTGGTTCTGTATGGAAGGGCCATCGCTCAACGGATAAAAGGTACTCTGGGGATAACAGGCTGATACCGCCCAAGAGTTCATATCGACGGCGGTGTTTGGCACCTCGATGTCGGCTCATCTCATCCTGGGGCTGAAGCAGGTCCCAAGGGTATGGCTGTTCGCCATTTAAAGAGGTACGCGAGCTGGGTTTAGAACGTCGTGAGACAGTTCGGTCCCTATCTACCGTGGGCGCTGGAAATTTGAGAGGATCTGCTCCTAGTACGAGAGGACCAGAGTGGACGAACCTCTGGTGTACCGGTTGTGACGCCAGTCGCATCGCCGGGTAGCTATGTTCGGAAGGGATAACCGCTGAAAGCATCTAAGCGGGAAGCCTACCTCAAGATAAGATTTCCCTAGGACTTTATGTCCTCTAAAGAGCCGTTCGAGACTAGGACGTTGATAGGTTGGATGTGGAAGCATAGTGATATGTGAAGCTGACCAATACTAATTGCTCGTGAGGCTTGACTATACAACACCCAAGCAGTTGTATATATAGCATCAATCGATTCATTAATGTACAAAGAAACTTGATTTAGTTATACGCTTAGCTAAAATGAACAAAATATAAAGACTCAATCAGCCCATCTGTAAAGATTTGGAAAACGCATCGGCACATTAAGACCAATGCAAGTATCCATACCAGTTGTGCTGGCGACCATAGCAAGAGTGAACCACCTGATCCCTTCCCGAACTCAGAAGTGAAACCTCTTAGCGCTGATGGTAGTGTGGGGTTTCCCATGTGAGAGTAAGTCATCGCCAGCTCATTATTCTAAACACCCTCAACTTAACAGTTGGGGGTGTTTTTTTAT
>NZ_JRVL01000299.1:0-3277 GCF_054823985.1 Acinetobacter sp. GN11
TTCATGGTGTCTACCAGCTGCCATGCACGGCGGTAACTCATATTCATAGATTTTGCAGCTTGTGAGATCGAACCAGTTTTCTCAATTGCTTCAAGTAAGTCTGCCTTACCTGGTCCAAATGCAATGTTCTGCTCTAAAAGAATTCTAATCTGTAATTTTAAATCTTGTTCTTTCATATACTTAGTTCACAAAAGTTTATTTTATGCTCACTAACATTATAGGGAAGTTTAACAAGCTAAGACATATACAAATTTAAATCTCTACTCTTTCCTAAAAAGAGTTCAATTAAAAAATCAAAACTGCACAAAGTGGATAAAGATCTGGAA
This sequence comes from Acinetobacter sp. GN11, assembly GCF_054823985.1. Lineage (NCBI taxonomy): Bacteria > Pseudomonadati > Pseudomonadota > Gammaproteobacteria > Moraxellales > Moraxellaceae > Acinetobacter > Acinetobacter sp. GN11. Next base: position 327 of record NZ_JRVL01000299.1, read on the forward strand.
AAAACGGATAGAGGCCAAAGCCTAATCGCGGTTCAATCAGTTAAAAGCTGAATGAATAGGATTGAGCAAATGACCTCATCTAATTTAAAACAATGGAATGATTTTGTAGATGGATGTATCGACTTCCGTCCTAACGATGGCGTGTTTCGTATTGCACGTAATATGTTTACTGAGCCTGAACTATTTGACTTGGAAATGGAACTAATTTTTGAAAAGGTTTGGATTTATGCATGTCACGAAAGTGAGATTCCAAACAATCATGATTTCCTAACAGTTCAAATTGGTCGTCAACCGATTATTGTGAGCCGTGATGGTAAAGGCGAACTACACGCCATGGTCAATGCCTGTGAGCATCGCGGAGCGACCTTAACACGCGTTGCTAAAGGCAACCAATCTACATTTACTTGTCCATTCCACGCATGGTGCTATAAGTCAGATGGCCGCTTGGTGAAAGTCAAAGCACCTGGTGAATATTGTGAAGATTTTGATAAATCAAGCCGAGGCTTAAAACAAGGCCGTATTGCCAGCTACCGTGGATTTGTATTTGTAAGCCTCGATACTCAAGCAACAGATTCTCTAGAAGACTTTTTGGGCGATGCAAAACTGTTCCTTGATTTAATGGTTAATCAGTCGCCAACAGGTGAACTCGAAGTACTTCAAGGCAAGTCATCTTATACATTTGCAGGTAACTGGAAGCTACAAAATGAAAATGGCTTAGATGGTTACCATGTCAGTACCGTTCACTATAACTATGTCTCTACAGTCCAACACCGTCAGCAAGTCAATGCATCAAAAGGTGAAGAACTCGATACGCTTGACTATAGCAAGTTAGGTGCCGGTGACTCAGAAACTGACGATGGCTGGTTCAGCTTCAAAAATGGTCATAGCGTATTGTTTAGTGACATGCCGAACCCAACTGTTCGTCCGGGTTACAGTACAGTTATGCCATATATGGTCGAAAAATATGGCGACAAATATGCTGAGTGGGCAATGCACCGTTTAAGAAACTTGAACTTGTACCCTAGTCTATTCTTTATGGACCAAATTAGCTCTCAGCTTCGTATTGTTCGTCCAGTGGCATGGAATAAAACCGAAGTCATCAGTCAGTGTATTGGCGTTAAAGGTGAATCTGCTGAACCACGCCGTAACCGTATTCGCCAGTTTGAAGATTTCTTTAACGTATCGGGCCTTGGTACACCAGACGATTTAGTTGAATTCCGTGAGCAACAAAAAGGTTTCCAAGCACGACTTGAACGTTGGAGCGATATTTCTCGCGGTTGTCAGTCTTGGGAATATGGCACGACCAAAAACTCACAAGATTTAGGTATTCAACCCGTCATTACTGGTCGTGAGTTTACCCATGAAGGACTCTATGTAAACCAGCATGGACATTGGCAACGTCTAATGCTCGAGGGCTTAAACAAGAAAGCCTTGAAAATGCAGGATATTACTTTTGAAAACAATGCCGTAATGGATGAGGTGTAACCATGTCACAAGAACTAAATTTTGCTGTATCTCAGTTTTTGTACAAAAAAGCAGAACTTTGTGACGCTTATGACTGGGATGCCTATCTAGAGCTTTACGATGAAGATAGTGAATATCATATTCCACAGTGGATTGATGACCATAACTATGTTCAAGATCCAAATCAGGGTTTGTCTTATATTTATTATGCAGACCGTACTGGACTCGAAGACCGTGTATTCCGTATTCGTACCGGAAAAGCAGCATCTGCAACTCCGTTACCACGTACGTTACACAGCATAAACAATATTCGAGTTAAAACATTGGATGATGGATTAATTGAAGCAAAAGTTGCATGGCAAACGCTTTATAACCGTCAAGGTTTAGAAGGCTGTTTTTACGGACACGCTACTTATCTTTTACGCCAAACAGCAGATGGTTTCCGCATTCGTCGTCAGCACAGCATTTTGCTTAATGACAAAATTGATTCCGTTTTAGACTTCTATCACGTTTAAGGGGAATGAAAATGGGACATTCAGTTGCACTTAACTTTGCCGATGGCAAAACCTTTTTCATTTCGGTAAATAACGACGAATTGTTGCTTGATGCAGCAGTTCGCCAAGGAATTAACCTACCGCTAGACTGCCGTGAAGGTGTTTGTGGAACCTGTCAGGGGCAGTGTGAAACTGGTATTTATGAACAAGAATATGTTGATGAAGATGCATTAAGTGAGCGTGATTTGGCTGAGCGTAAAATGTTAGCTTGCCAGACGCGTGTGAAATCCGATGCAGCTTTTTATTTCGATCATGATTCTGCGATCTGTAACGCTGGTGATACCTTAAAAATTGAAACCAAAGTGACTGCGGTTGAGCTGGTTTCTGAAACGACAGCAATTTTACATCTTGATGCGAGCAGTCATACCGCACAACTTCAGTTTTTGCCGGGTCAATATGCTCGTTTGCAAATTCCAGATACTGAAGATTGGCGCTCATATTCATTTGCAAACAGACCAAACGCAACCAATCAATTACAGTTTTTAATTCGTCTCTTGCCAGACGGTGTGATGAGTAATTATTTGCGTGATCGTTGTCAGGTTGGACAAACCCTACTCATTGAAGCACCGCTTGGTAGTTTCTATTTACGTGAAGTACAGCGACCACTGGTTTTTGTAGCTGGTGGAACAGGATTATCAGCTTTCTTGGGAATGCTTGATAACTTGGTTGAGCAGCCTAACTCACCTGCTGTTCAATTGTACTATGGCGTAAATAATGAAACCGATTTATGCGAACAACAGCGTTTACATGACTACGCGGAGCAGCTACCAAACTTTAGTTATCACCCGATTGTGACTAAAGCAACCGAAGCTTGGCAAGGCAAAGCGGGCTATATTCATGAGCACTTGAATAAAGATCAACTGGCCGAGCAGGCTTTTGATATGTATTTATGTGGCCCACCACCGATGATTGAAGCCGTGAAAAATTGGTTAG
>NZ_JRVL01000300.1:0-96 GCF_054823985.1 Acinetobacter sp. GN11
TCGGGAGTTCGAATCTCTCTGAGCGCACCAAGTAAAATAGAACGAATCGCTGAAAGGCACACAAGTTACGCGCTCATAGCTCAGCTGGATAGAGCA
>NZ_JRVL01000300.1:196-12967 GCF_054823985.1 Acinetobacter sp. GN11
AGAAAAAAGCTAAGGAAATACAATTGTCTGACAATTTCACCTATGGGTGCCTATTTGATCGGTTAAAGTACAAACACCAACGTAAAGTGTGTCGGAGGTCTCAAAATGGAGATGCCAACATGGTCGTTCTTGGTCATTGCCATCATTTTGGCAGTGGTGATAGGAAGAGCAGGAACTTTACTCAGGGAGCATCTTAACAGAGTTAATTTTAACAAAGTTAAGAGACAGAGGATGCAAGGTCGTCGATCAGTCAATTATTAAATTGTTTAGTCGATTAATTCCATCAAGTGTCCAGTTTATAACTGGGTGCGATTGTAGTAAGGAGGTCTCTCATGGAGATTTCAATGTGGATGTTTCTGTTAATTGCAGTCGTTATGGCTGTGGTAGTAGGAAGAGCAGGAACTTTACTTAAGGATTATATAGAACAAAAATAATATAAGCCGTTAAAAGCTTATCTCAGTTAATAAGTAGCATGTGCTGAACCGTCGCAATGCTACTTTTTTTTGCCTAAAATTTCTGTTTCCCTGAAAAACTGTCAATTTTATCTACTGTGAAGTATGTCAAAGTATAAGCGCTACAATTAGAGTAATTACTCTTTTATTCAAGATATGCATCTGCTAATGTACATCTGAAAAGGAAAAAACAAATTACATAGAGGACAGGAAGATGTCTAAAGTCCAAAAAATAAGCCAAGGTTTGGCGATGAGTTTTCTTGCAGCTTCAGTTTTATCAGGTTGTTCATACGTCGTGAAAACCGGAGCAAATGTTGCTTTAGGTTTTACGGAAAAGCACGTCGTTCCGCCTATTCTGGCAATGCAAGATGCTGAAATGGTTTGTAATACTGGTAGTGCTTTAACACCAGCAATCATGTCTACTAAAGGTATGGGTGCGGATCCAACGCGTGTTGCGGTATTAATGTATGCTGCATCAGGTGTCTGTGCGGAAAATCAAGCGTTAGAACAGGAATTACGTTATTTACGTGCATCAAAAGCAGGTCAAGTAACCGAAGCTCAAGATGCTCGTATTGCTCAGAAACGTTGGGCCGCAATTGCTGCTGAGCGTCAATATACAGGCTATAAGTTGTTTGCTGATCGTTGGGAATCTAAATATAAATACCATTTAGGTGATTCTTGTCCAACGATGCGTAGTGATACGGATCAAACAGTTTATTTACTTGGAATGATTAGTGGTCTTCAGGCTGTGACCAATGATATTAACTCTGGCGGCGCAGTCAATGTTCCAAAAGATATTGCTGCTATTGTAGAGCGCGGCATGGTCTGTCTCGATAATGAAAAATTCTGGGGTGCACCTAACGCAACGCGTGCTGTTATCTGGACTTTATTGCCAGGGGCTGATGAAGGGAAACCTGATCCATACCAAACTTTAAAACAATCAGTCCAAATTGGTGAGCAAAAAGGTGTTCGCTTATCTCATGCGTTATATGCGGTAGCTGCTCAAGCAAGTGGTGATGATGCAAAAATCCGTGATGCATTAAGATCATATGCGGCATCTCAAGCTGACGATAAGCCTGTCAATCCAAACTTTAAGTTAATCGATAGTATGGCTGGTCTAATTGTACGCGGTATTTCTGACCGTTACTGGACTGAGCATACAGGTGTGCGTACTGGAGATGATGGTATGTCACATTTCTGGGATGATAAGAATGAAGGTGCAGCAGAGCTAGATGAGTTATTTGATGGCGGAGCAGCATCTGAAGCTCCAGCGGATTCATCTGCTCCACCAGCAGCGCAGTAAACATATTTGAAAGGTTAACTTCTTGCGAGACTGTTGTTAAGTTTTACAATGGTAGCAAGAAGTTTAATTTCAAGGAGTGTGCCATGAAGGATCATGTACTGAATCATAAAGTGCTTTTGGTCGCAGTGTGCATTTCTGTATCTGCTTGTCTACAGGTGTTTCCTGATACTTTTATTTATTGGCGAGAAAGCTTACTCGGTGAATTCTGGCGTTTATGGACTGCACATTGGGTGCATGTTGGGTGGATTCATTTCCTTTTAAACATGATGGCATTCGCCTGTTTACCGTTTATCTTTCCGCATACCAAAGCGTGGCATCTTTTGAGTCTGCTTTTTCTTTTGCCACCGTTCATTAGTTTGGTCTTCTATTTTTATTTACCTTATATCGAGGCGTATGCTGGTTTGTCAGGTGTTTTACATGGGCTATATACAGCAGTTGCTTTAGTTTATTTGCAATATCGTAAAGAACGGAATTTTGCTTTTCTAGTTTTAGGATTAATTATTGCAAAACTGACATGGGAAAATACCTTCGGGCAAACAGGAACAGCCCAATTAATAGGAAGTCCAGTTTTAACTGAAGCTCATTTATATGGAGCAATTGGTGGCGCAATCTTTGGAGGATGCTATTGGCTTGCTCAAAGATTAAAAAAGAAAAATTGACAATACGAACTGTTAAAAAAGTGATTTTAGTCATTCTTTATTAATAAAGTTTGATGCAAATTTGATCGTTGAATAAAGGGATTGGTAGAAGGGGGATGGAATTAACCCCTGACCAAGAAAATTGCATGACTCAAGCTCCTGTTTACAGGTTTTTGAGAGAACAAAATTGGAATATTTATGCAAGGACATCAAGAAAAAAGATCTGGATTAGGTCTGCTGGGTTATATATGGAACGAATGGATCTCAACATTCGTCATCCTCATTCTACTATTAATGACTCTAATCATTGGTACCGGGGAAATGATCCACGGGCAATTATTACGTATCGGGGAACGTCTTTATGGTGATCCTGCGATAGGCATGCAATATTCATTTTTGCGTGCTGAACCTGAAAAGCCGACTTGTGATCGACATCCAAATATCGATGCTCAAGTAAAAGAACAAATGAAAGCCAATGCATCTGATGATTTCTCGAGTTTCTTTGGTGCAGCATCGGAAAGTGATGTCCGTGCATCACTACTCGCTGCGCAGCAACAATGTGACGAGAAATATCAGGCATATGACAAGACAATTAAATATATTGAAGCTAACCCAGGAGTGCGTACTTACCGTGCCATCGAGACAGGTTTCTTTGGTATTTTTAAATTTGGTACAGAAAATCGCGCAATTTTACTGATTTTTATGGTTCTAATTTCGGCGATTACAGCATCGTTAAAATTTCACCATATTGGCTTACGTAATCCAGCAACAAAAATAGATTACAAAGTCTATTCCATCTTTATGGTGGTTGCTAATGCTCTACTCAGTTTCTCTGTCATTAGCCAGTATCGTTCAGTTATCAATTCTGGGGTAACACCTACCTATGAAACAGTAACGATTTACTGGATATGGATGATTCTGTTTGTTGTTCTGACTTTAATTAGTCTTTATCAACTCTTTGTTTCACCGCCAGCAAAACGTGAAGGCGGAAATATTGGCTTAGCACTGCTATGTGTGCCTTTATATGCTTATATGGGTTTGATTACGGGCATAGTATTTACATTCTTTATGGATTATCCAATGGGGCAAGGGATTTACCTTGGTTTATTGGTTGAGTTCTCAGGTATTTTCTTAAACCTTGCCTTGTTTATTTGGGCAGGTATGCTTCTAACTCAAACACGCGTTATGGACTTGTTCCTTAATGTACTTCGTCCATGGAATTTGGCACCAGAAACCTTAACATGGTTAATTCTAATTGCAGCTGCGGTACCAACGGCTTATACAGGTGCGTCAGGTATTTTCGTTATCGCAGCAGGTGCAATTATTTATAAAGAAGTCTGGAATGCGGGTGCTCGCCGTCAATATGCATTGGCTGTATCTGCAATGTCAGGTTCTTTAGGTGTGGTTGTACGTCCATGTCTATTGGTCGTTTTAATTGCAATGCTTGATAGCCGTCATGTAACGTCCGATGAGCTGTTTGGGCATGGTGTTTATGTATTTTGGTTAACAGCATTTATTTTCTTGGGTGTTTCATTACTCTTGGCTGAAGAAAAATTCCGTGTGAATTCACCAAAAGTAGCGATTCCGGGCATGATGCGCGCCTTTGTACCTGTAATTCCATACATTTTGATTACTGCTGTTGTTCTTGCGATCTATAAATATGCGCTAGACACAGGAATGAATGAATTTACTGCACCAGTAATTTTACCATTAGTCCTGATAGCAATGATCTTGTATGACAAAATGGTGGCGCCAAAAGAAGCTCCTGCAATCAATATTCATGAGGCGATTGTTCGTGAGCATGAACAGAAATCACCATTCCTTCGAGCGCATGATCCACATAGTTCTCAATTCCGTCTAGGTTTTGGTGGGGCACTTCGTTTTGCAACCTCAGAAACTGTAGGACATATTGGCGCACTAATTATCTTGATGGCATTGTCTGCAAGCGTTGGTGGTTTAATTGAACGTTCTGAAGTGGTTGAATTATTGCCGACTCATTTAGGCAGTATCTATATATCACTGGCATGTATTGCACTGCTACTAGCTATTATTGGTATGTGTACAGATCCATTTGGTGCTGTAATTTTAGTTGCTGCAACTATTGCACCTGTGGCATACGAAAATGGGATTCATCCAATTCACTTCTGGATGATTGTGTTGGTTGCATTCGAGTTTGGTTATGTAACACCGCCAGTTGCGTTGAACCATCTACTCACGCGGTTGTCCGTCGGAGATGATGAAGTGAATGCTGCCGATGCGGAAGCAAAAGAGAAATATACAAGTTTCTACTTCCGTTATGAGCGCTGGTTGCTACCAATTATTGTCTTGTTCTCATCATTGGTATTGGTTACTTATGTGCCATATGTGTTTAAGTTATTTGGTTGGTATCATTAACTTAAATTAAAGTATCAGTTATACAAAAAAGCCTTCCTAAATGGAGGGCTTTTTCAGTCAGTGAGTTTAGTAAATTTAGGAAAAAAGATGACTGGAGTTATTTTAGTTAAAATAAAAAAAGCTAAAGATAGATAACTTTAGCTTTTTAAGTTCCCATTGAAAAACTATTGCTGTTTGAGCTGAGCTTCAAGCAATTTAACTTGTTCTTCTTTGAGTTTCGTTAATTGATCTGCATCTGCATGCTGAGCTTTTAACGAACTTTCCTGATCTTGCAACTGACGATGGATGTCATCGAGTTTAGACACTTCCTCTTTTGCTAACGACTCTTGAGCAGGGACAGGCTGTTTAAGTACATCTTCATTCATAAGTTGTTGTGAACTGGCAGCCTCTGCTACTGGTTCGGAACCTGATGATGGATCAGGGATTTTAGCAGGAGCAGGTGTCGAAACAGGTTGAGGATCAACCATTGGTGCGGATGACTCGGTTTTTTTGAAAAACCATTGTGCAGCGAAAAAAAGCACTACAAGAATGCTTAAGCCCCCAATTAAAATCCACAATAGTTTTGAGTTTTGTTTTCTTTGTAGTGGCATCTCTAAGACCTTTAGTCAGGACGACGAGGCTTGAACTGTATTACTCCAACTTCATCAGGTACAGCAGGTGTTTCAGGCTCATCAATATGAGTCGGACGATTTTCGCTATAACCGCATTCGATACATTCAATCCATTCGTCTTCAGCGGTGGTTAGCATGACAATCCGATCTGTTGCTTCACATTTTGGACATTTAGCCCCAGCAATGAAACGTTTTTTCATCTTTATCACCCTAACCACACGATCAATTTAGGCCCATAGTTTAAGCGGTTTTTCTGTCATTCGTCCAACCTTGATGACGTAACAGTGCATCAATTTTAGGTTCACGGCCACGGAAACTTACAAATGCTTCAAGTGCAGTGTCTTTACCACCCACTGCTAAAATTGCCTGACGGAATTCTTTGCCAGTTTGAGTGTTGAAAATACCTTCATGTTCAAAACGATCAAATGCATCACTCGCTAAAACTTCTGCCCATTTGTAAGAGTAATAGCCAGCCGCATAACCACCAGCAAAAATATGACTGAAGCTATGTTGAAAGCGGTTGTAGTCAACAGCAGGAACAACGGCATATTGTTTACGAATGTCGTTTAACGTTTGCTGAATTTGCTCACTGTTCAGTGCAGGTGTTTTTGTGTGAATAGTCAAGTCAAACAATGCAAATTCAAGCTGACGTAAAGTTTGCATACCAGACTGGAAGAAACGAGCATTTAATAAAGCATCAAGTAATTCTTGCGGTAAAGTTTGTTTGCTCTCAGTGTGCTCACTTAAAACATCTAAACTTTCTTTATCCCAAGACCAGAATTCCATGAACTGGCTTGGTAGCTCTACTGCATCCCAAGCAACACCATGAGTTCCTGCAACCGAAATATTATCTACTTCGGTTAGCATGTGATGTAAACCATGTCCAAACTCATGGAATAAAGTGATTACTTCATCATGGGTGAGTAAAGCAGGCTGATCACCTACTGGAGGAGTGAAGTTACACACCATGTAGCAAATTGGTTTTTGTAAACCATGAACAGTTTGCATGCGTGAGCGGAAACCACTCATCCATGCGCCGCCTCTTTTACCAGTACGCGCGTATAAATCAAAAAAGAAACCACCAACCACTTGACCTTGGTCTTCTAACTCAAAATAACGTGCATCTGGATGCCAAACTGGAGCTTCACGCTCAACGATGTTAATACCGTATAAGCGCTGCACGATCTGGAATAAGCCCTGAATGACTTTAGGTGCAGGGAAATAAGGTTTTAATGCTTCTTGCGATAAGTTGAATTGTTGCTGTTTAAGCTTTTCAGAATAGTAAGTGCTATCCCAAGGTTTAAGTTCATCAACACCATCTTGTTTGGCAATCTCTTGAAGTTCAGCAATCTCTTGAAGAGCAGGGGCACGCGCATGCTCAGCGAGATCAACCAAAAACTCATGTACTGTTTTTACATCTGGCGCCATCTTGCTTGCGAGAGAGTATTCAGCATAGTTATTGAAACCGAGTAGTTTCGCCATTTCCTGACGAAGACTTAAAATTTCTTCCATAATTTTGCTGTTATCAAACTCAGTTTGTTCAGACTGATCAGATGCACGAGTGACATAGGCTCTATAAAGTTCTTCACGCAATGAACGGTCATCTGCATAGGTCATGATTGCAAAGTAAGCTGGAAAGTCCAGAGTTGCTACAGCTTGGTCGAGTTCACGTTGTTTACCGTACTGTTTTAATAACTCAACATTACTTTCTGGCAGACCTTTTAGCTCAGCTTCTGTAAGTGGTTTAAAGTAAGCTTGTGTCGCATCAAGTACATGATTAGAAAAATCAGAAGAAAGCTGTGAAAGACGAGCAGAAATATCTGCATAGCGTTTTTTCTCTTCGCCCTCTAAAGCCACACCAGAAAGTTTAAAGTCACGTAAAGCGAGGCGAATAGCACTTTGTTGGGCTGGACTAAGAGATGTATAGACCTGACCATCATGGATGTGCTGATAAGTTTGGTAGAGCGCCGTGTGTTGTCCAAGCTGAGTGTAATATTCGCTCAATGCTGGCAATAACGATTGATAGACCTCTCTGGTTTCAGCATTGCTCATTACCGCATTTAAATGTGATAAAACGCCCCATGATTCACTGAGGTTGTTTTCAAGAGTATCGACTTGTTCAAGTACAGCAAGTTGTTGAGTGGCATCGGTAGGTACAGCTGTAAGCGTATTTAAAAATTCTTGGCCTGCTTGTATCGCTTGTTGGATGTCTTGTTTTAAATTTTCTAATTCAATTTGATCAAAACGCGGTGTTGGTAAGGTCGCTTGTTGGAAAGTCATTGCTGTGAGCCACATTATTTTTTAAACATGTTATTAGATGTAGGTCCTCTCAAGCCAGAAATCAAGTTTAATGTGAAAAATAACTTTTTTAAAAAGAAATAAGCCTCACATTGGAGGCTTATTTCTGAATTGGCAACATTTATTGTTTAATTATTCAGCCTTTGATTTCGCATTAGCCTTTTTCTTTTTAGGCTTAGACTTTTTCTTTACTTTTTCCGGTTTACTTTCTGCTTTTGCAGAAGTTTTTTTACCAGGCTTTTTAGTATAAGAACTCGACTTAGCTTTTTCTTTCTTTTTGTGAACAGGTCTTTCGCCATCACTACTTGTTGGTTTACTAAAAACTTCTTCAGTTGCCTGTGGAGATGTTTTCGTTGTGCGTGGAGCTCGGCTACGAACGACTCGTCCTGCATGCGTGACTTGTTGAAGAAGCTGGAAGTCAATTTTACGTTCTTCAAGATTTACGCCAGCAACCTGAATTTTAACTTCATCGCCTAAACCAAAAACTTGACCTCTATTTTGGCCTACAAGATTTTGACTCGCTTGATCATAAATAAAGAAGTCATCACCGAGTTGGCTAATATGAATCATGCCATCGACATATAAGTCTTTCAGTGTCACGAACAAACCAAATTCAGTTACGGCACTTACGATACCAATGAATTCCTCGCCTAAATGCTGTTGCATATAGTGACATTTCAACCAAGTCGTTACACTACGAGATGCTTCATCTGCACGGCGTTCAGTTTTAGAGAAATGTTCACCAGCGTCATCTAGTGCAGCGCCAGAAAGTGGAGAAGGTTTTTGTTTCAAGTGTGCTTTAATCGCACGGTGTAACAATAAATCTGGGTAACGACGGATTGGCGAAGTGAAATGCGTATATGCTTCATAAGCTAAACCATAGTGCCCCGCATTTTTTGCGCCATAATAAGCTTGCATCATTGAGCGTAATAACACGGCATGAATGCTTGGTGCATCAATACGGTCTTTGGTTGCTTCAATAACTCTTTGATAATCTGCTTGAGTTGGCTGGTCAGGGAAGGGTAGACCAAGTAATTTCACAAAGTCTTTTACTTTCTGAATACGTGAAAACTCTGGCGCTTCATGCACGCGATATAACATTGGAATATCATGTTCTAATGCATATTCAGCCGCAGCAACGTTAGCAAGCAACATACATTCTTCAATGAGCTTATGTGCTTCATTACGTGTACGTGGCAAAATTTCTTTAATCCCGCCAAGCTCATCAAAAGTCATGTACGTTTCAATGGTTTCAAATTCCATTGCATGACGGTCAGCACGCAAGTTTTTCAAAATTTGATAAAGCTGGAAAAGCGTATTTAAAGATTTATGAACATCACGATCTTTTGGAATCGCATCTGTTGCACCTTCAAAATATTGCGCTACCTGTGTATAGGTCAAACGCGCTTTTGAGTGCATAACTGATGGATAAAACTCGAAACTAGTTACACGGCCTGTACGGGAGAGTTTAAGGTCACAAACCATACATAGGCGGTCTACGTGAGGGTTCAGAGAACACAAGCCGTTTGACAAAGCCTCTGGTAACATCGGTAATACAAAGTGTGGGAAATATACCGAAGTACCTCGTTCCTCAGCTTCTTCATTGAGGGCTGAGTTTAATCGTACATAATGGCTTACATCGGCAATTGCGACTACAACGCGGTAACCACCACCCGGACGTTTTTCTGCATAAACTGCATCGTCAAAATCGCGGGCATCTTCACCATCAATTGTAACGAGTGCCAAGTCTCTTAAATCAATGCGGCCTTCACGGTCTTGAGCTGATGGCTCTTTAAAGCTTTCAGCTTCTTTTAATACCTGATCTGGAAATTCATATGGCAAACCAAATTCAAGAATAGTTTGTGGAATAATAATTTCTGTATCAGCTTTATCGGCCATAGACTGAATAATATGCGCCGTTGAAAACTCTTCGCGGGTCGGATAAGTATCAATTGCAACACGCAGCATATCGCCAACATTTGCTTCAGCGTGTTTTACGAGTTCTTTTTCTAAAGGAATAGGTTGGTGCTGATTAGGACTGTTGGGTTGAATAAAATATTCGCCATCATGAACTGACAATTTACCGATCATTTGTTTGACGCGATGTTGTAAAACTTCTGTAATAAAACCCCAAGGTTTACCTTTACGGTCTACTGAAGTCTGGCGCACTCTAACTCGGTCGCCATTAAATACTAAACGTAATTCACGTTCAGGAAGTAAAAGGTCAGTTTGACCATCAATATGTGCTGTACCTAAACCTTTACTATTAATATAAACAGTTGCTTCATATGTTGGTTGATCTGCCACCAACTGAAATTTAAAACCGTCTTTCATGATTTGACCATCACGAACCATAGCACTTAAACGATGACTTAACGCTTCGATACTTTTTTGGTCATGAATATTAAAATGATCGACAAGCTCTGCATGAGATTGTGGTGTTTGCACCTGCTCCAATGTATCTAAAATAAGAGTACGGCTTGGAATAGGATTGTCATAACGTTCAGCTTCAGCTTTCGCTTCAGGGTCAGCCCAGTTTTTTGTCATGTCGTTTGGTTTCACGCTTGGCAGATAAGTTTAGCATAAGCCATGCAGACCCGAACTGCACGTTTAGGTTTGCAATAATGTGTTATGCACTACAGTATTTTGATGAAGAAATAATATCTATCTTAACAAGCGTTTGATCGAAAAAGACGAAAATAATGAGTAAATTGCTTAAAAAGTAATTCATTGAACTAAAAAACAAGAAAATTTCAGTATGATGACTTGATCAATGTGGTTTTAGTTTGTATTATGGCGGCTCGTTCCGGTGAGGTGGATGAGTGGCTGAAATCACTTCCCTGCTAAGGAAGCATACCTATTACTGGTATCGAGGGTTCGAATCCCTCTCTCACCGCCATTACTTAATGCGCTCATAGCTCAGCTGGATAGAGCACTTGGCTACGAACTAAGGGGTCGGGAGTTCGAATCTCTCTGAGCGCACCAACTTGAAGAATTAACCGCTTTTATAGCGGTTTTTTTGTGCTTGTTTTTTGGTAATTTTAAAAAAATCTAAATTTATAACTTTTTAATTATATTAGAGATAATCATAAATGAATCTAGCTTTATTTGATTTTGATGGCACCATCACTCACAACGACACATTCAGCTTATTTCTTAAATTTTCTTTAGACAGAAAAACCCAACTCGTCGGTGGTATTCGACTTGCACCCTATATCGCTGGCTATAAACTTGGTTGGGTAACGGATAAAACCATTCGAACTAAGCTCTGCCAAGTAGGATATGTAGGTTATGACGCGAACTCCCTAAAAGATATGGGACAAGAGTTTGCTAAAAAGGTACTTCCTACATGTGTGCGTGAAAATGCTTTGGAGCGTATTCTCTGGCATAAAGAGCAAGGCGATCAGATTGTTGTTGTATCAGCATCATTAGGCGTTTATTTAGAAAGTTGGTGTCATTCTTTAGGTTTAGATGTTATATGCAATCAACTTGAAATACATAATGGTATTTTAATAGGTCATTTTATTGATGGTGATTGTGGTTATTTAGAAAAAGTAAATAGAATAAAAAATAAATATGATTTAACCCAATATCCTACAATTTATGCTTATGGTGATACTCCTAACGATTATGCAATGTTAGAGTTAGCACATAAAAAATATTATAGATGGCAAGAGATTGATTAGTACTAATTAATATTAGGAACTATATTAAATAAGGAAGCCACTTTTATAAGTGGCTTCCTTTTAATGATATTAAACCGTATGGAAAGAATTATCTAAGAAGTTATCAGTAAGTAATGACTGAGGTACGATAGTGTGCGTTGTATTCGTTACGCTAGATACTGTTGAAGTCACTCCATCGAGTAAGCTACCACCTGTTAATCCACCAAGTAAATTAGAAATGACATCTAAGCCACCTTGACCAGTCACGCCGCCAGTTAAGCTACCAACGATATCCGTTACGATGCTGATAGGGTTTTCGGTGCCGCCTGTTACACCCCCAGTTAGGCTACCTAGAAGGTCAGTCACTACACCGAGTGGGCTATCGCCACCTACACTTCCAGTTAAACCACCTAGAAGATCAGTGACTACACCAAGAGGACTATCACCACCAGTAACTCCACCAATAGTGCCTGTTACACCGCCAAGGATTTCTGTTACCAAACCAGTTGCAGTAGAGCCATTAGTAATAAGCGTACCGATAATGCCAGTTGCTGATTCAGTTGCACCTTGAATATCACCACCCACTAAATCAGAAACAACTTCAAGTGCGCCGTTTACCGTGTCGCGAGAAGTTTCGAAAGTTAATGTGCCGAGGTCAGCAATTTCAGAAACAGGATGTTCTACTTGTGGAAGGATACCGATAATTGTATCTGCTACTGTATCAATACCAGTATTGATAATTTCAGTTTTTAAGCTTTCGACACCCTGAAGAATATCGATACCGCCTTGAACTACGTCGATTACTGGAGAGATCGGAGATGTTCCACCACCAATACCACCTGTTACGCCGCCGATGATGTCGGTTACGACTTCAAGAGGGTTGCCGCCACCGATACCACCAGTTACACCGCCGATAATGTCAGTTACGACTTCAAGAGGGTTACCACCAACGCCACCAGTTACACCACCAATAATGTCAGTCACGACTTCAAGAGGGTTGCCGCCAACACCACCCGTTACTCCACCCACTACATCTGTAATGCTTCCAACTACACCAGTAACAATACCAGCAGCAGTTGTACCATTATTGATAAGCGTACCCAGAATACCAGTTGCTGATTCAGTTGCACCTGAGATGTCTCTACCCACTAAATCAGAAACAACTTCAAGTGCGCCGTTTACCGTGTCGCGAGAAGTTTCGAAAGTTAATGTGCCGAGGTCAGCAATTTCAGAAACAGGATGTTCAGTTTGTGGAAGGATGCCAATGATTGTGTCGGCAACAGTTTCAATACCTGTATTAATAATTTCAGTTTTTAGGCTTTCGACACCTTGAAGAATATCGATACCGCCTTGAACTACATCAACTACTGGAGAGATCGGAGATGTTCCACCACCAATACCACCTGTTAC
>NZ_JRVL01000301.1:0-3490 GCF_054823985.1 Acinetobacter sp. GN11
TAAGCACTCTTCAAAATCTATAAAATTATATTTAAGTTTAAACTTGGTTCCTTTAATTTCTTTGCGGATTACGCCAACCAACTGATTTAAGTTCTCTGCTGAGCTTTCTGAAAATAAATTTTTGTCCTCAATCTTTTTATACACATTCTCAGCAATGATTAAATATTGTGGCATTTTATTTTCTCCCTTTTATTGTCAGGCTACTCACTCAGCCCTTTAAGGAAGTATGATAGATATCCTGTTTTCTAATGTAATTGTTGTGCTGCCAATTGTAATTAGTGTGTTTTTGTGAAACCTGCAAGCATAACCATCCGAAAAACTTAAAATTAATGCAAATTGAGTCTCGTTTTTAGATAAAAAATTATTCTAATCAAAAAATATTTTTAGCTCATCTAAAGTAGGAAGCTGATTATAAGATTGATCTGCAATTACAGTATTTGCCCAGTTTGTCTTTGAAACGATACAAAAATTAAGCTTCTTTAAGACCTGAATGTCTTTGTCAAATAAACCTAATGGTATCCACATAAAATGAGTAGTTCCTACCAAATTAGGTACAGGCGATCCACATTTGCTACAAAATGAAGATGTGAAGCCTGTTTCTTTTTTATAAGTATGGATAAGCTCAAAACCTGAAAGGCAGTCAAATTTATCCTTGCTCACTAAAGTTGCTGCATTGGCTCCTGTTCCAGTTTGTTTACGACATAGACTACAGTGACAATGGTAGATGGTATTTATTTCGCTAGTGATAGAGAATTTAACTTCACTGCATAAGCAAGAACCTACATGGCTCATCTCGAGCATCCTTAGAAAATAATATTGAATATAGCACTAGCCTTAAAAAGGTTAAATTTAACTTTATATGTTTAAATGGATATGATCTCTTAGAAGTGCCTATGAATATAAGAAATTGCTAGAGTTGAGGCTTGGCAGAATGCATTTATACCGTTTAATATGAATTTTGACATATAAATTGAATATAAAAATGCTGTGATGTGCTTATCTTGGATGCGACTTAAAAGCTTACATGATTAATCAACTCTATCAGCAGTACAGTAGTATGGCATTAAATGCCTGGGGCTTTACAAATACACCTTCGTATAACGATACATACGACCCTGATGAGAATGATACAGTGACAAATAGCTTTAATTGGTTAAATGATGAACAATCTACAGAAAAAACTAAACAAGGATTAACTGCTTTTGTTGCATTAGATGATGCTTTTATCAGTATCGCTTCTCGTATGTATCTGATTAGAAATGCAAAAGACAAAATCGATTTACAATATTATATTTGGACAAATGATTTTGTTGGAAACTTAATGCTGCACGAGTTATTAACGGTGGCAGATCGTGGGGTAAAAGTTCGGTTACTCATTGACGATCAAAATGGAGTAAAACTTGATGGTGTTCTAAGAAGCCTTCTACACCATCCTAACTTTGAAATTCGTTTATTTAATCCATACAAATTTAGATATGTAAGAATTTTGGACTATATTTTCCGGTTCAAGAAAGTAAACCATCGTATGCATAATAAATTAATTATTGCAGATGGCGTGATTGCAGTAACAGGTGGTCGAAATATCAGTAGTGAGTATTTTGATGCAAGTAGTAAGTTTCAGTTTACAGATCTAGATATTTTATTTTATGGGCATACAGTACAGCATGCTCAAGAAGTTTTTAATGATTTCTGGCAAAGTGAGTTAAGCCAAGATGCGACCAAGCTGGTCGGGACTTGCGCTGTCCACCACTTGCAATCTTTACGACAGCATTATCATGATCTACTTCATGAAAGTGAAAATCATACTCAAACCGAAGACAAGCTTTATGATGCTCAAACTTATTTAAAAGAACTTCTAGAGCACTATCCAATTCAATGGTCAAAAGCACATTTTGTTGCGGATTCACCGAAAAAGATCTTAGGAGTAGCTTCTAAAGAAGAAATGCTTTATGGGCAAGTTATGGCCATTATGGGTGAACCAAAGCAGCACATTGAATTGGCTTCAGCTTATTTTGTTCCTACACAGCAAGGCGCTTACTATTTAAAACAGTTAAAAGTTCAAGGTGTTAAAGTCAGGGTTTTAACGAACTCTTTTGCTGCAAATGATGTAGCAATTGTGCATGCTTTTTATAGTCAATATCGGGTCGAAATGCTTAAAAGCGGTGTAGAACTATTTGAGTTTAAGCCATTTTTAGAACGCAGACGTAGAACATGGTATGAAGTGGTGACTGGAAGTGTGATTCCAGCAAAAGGTAAAAATAAATCGAGCTTACATGCCAAATTTTTTGATGTAGACGGTAAAGTATTTATTGGTTCTTTTAACTTTGATCCACGTTCAACATACTTAAATACTGAGGTTGGTCTTGTTATTGAATCGAGTCAATTACAAGCTCAAATTTCAGTCATGCTTGATCAGCATTTACCTCAAGTCGCTTATCAGCTTAAGTTAAACAGTGAAGGTAAAATTATTTGGTTAGATTATCAGTCGAATGGACAAGTTGTTGAATATGAAAAAGACCCAGATACGAGCCTTTTCCAACGTACAATGATTAAAGCCGTTTCATATTTGCCAGTTGAATGGATGATGTAAGAGGCTTCAACTTGGCTTATAAAATCCCAATCTCTTTAAAGAATTTTTGATAAGCCTCAGCTTTTTTCTCTAGTGCCAATGGATAAGCTCGAGAAGAAGATGGTAAGCGATATAAATTAATATCTCTTCCTGCAAAGTAAGTCGACGTAGATGTCCCTATAAGTGGTTTTTCAGTGTTCTCGGGTAAAACTGAAATTAAGGTATCAGTTGCTTTATCGCCTGTGGTCATGATGGTCTGACATAGAGGAATCTGCTGAAGCAAAACAGTGAGATCTGTTGGAGTTACGATTTCCAGAAATTTATCTGCGGCATTCCCCTTTAGCCGTTTAATTTGGTAAGCCGTGTCAAAGATTGCAATACCTGTTTTAATTAAGAAATTTCGGATACGTTCTTCATTAAAATTTTTTTGGTTTTCACTTAAGAAGTAAGTTTTATCTTGGAAAAAAATTAAACCAAAAATTCGCCACATGTCATTTTGGAAATTTGGATAGTAAAAATCCATCTTCCATTTATTACGCGGTGGTGGAAAGCTACCTAACATGAGTAAACGCGCGTTTTCAGGTAAAAAGGGTTCTAGTGGATGTGTTTCTATCTCAATTATCATAAAAAATCAGTGTTTACTTAAAAACTTTATAAACAAATTACCCTATTTTTTAGTTAATCACGAGTCATGAAATGCAATTTCTCTTAATTAAAGCGTTAATGGGAAAAATCAGCTCTTACTGAAAGACATTGAGGCGACACCTCTGTAGGAATCACCTCAATAATTTAGAACGTGTAAGTAAGCTGGTGAACTCAAACTTATTAAAAGTTTAGGACTTTAAAAACTTTACCTGTTCTTGGATGAGCAAAACTGTTATCTGGATCTAGATTAATGACTTTATCCGAAATCACAATCTT
>NZ_JRVL01000302.1:0-756 GCF_054823985.1 Acinetobacter sp. GN11
CGGCTTTGCTGTGCCTTTTTTTCTCCCAGAGAAGGCACAGGCTTTTTTATCTCTTTTGAAACAACAAGAATTTATAACGGTAAAACTATGCCAACTTTAGAAACATCTTCCAAAAAATTACAGGTAATTCATACCGCAATAGAGCTGTTCAATCTCTATGGATTTCACAATGCGGGCGTGGACTTAATTGCCAAAGAATCCAAAATTCCTAAAGCCACTTTTTATAACTACTTTCACTCAAAGGAGCGGCTTATTGAAAGGTGTGTCTCTTTTCAAAAAAGCCGATTGAAAGAAGAAGTGCTGGCAATTATTTACTCAAGCCGTTACCGAACCTCAAGCGATAAACTCAAAGAGATTATTGTTTTACATGTCAATTTTAATAGTCTGTACTATCTATTGCTTAAAGCTATTTTTGAAATTAAAAAGATTTACTCTCAGGCCTACCAAATCGCAATTGAATATAGAAAATGGCTGCTTCGAGAGCTTTTTGATCTGGTTTTTAGTTTGGAAAACCGCCCGCTAAAACCCGATGCCAATATGGTTTTAAACTTAATCGATGGTTTGATGTTCCAGATTTTAAGCTCAAATAGTTTGGATGAAAGGGATGTGGTGGTGGTGAGGTTTTTGGGTGGGAAATTAAATAAATAATTCCACAGAGATAAATTATAGTTTATAAAGCTAACTTTAAAGTAAAGTTAAAAGTATCAAATCTTTATAACTATTTTGAATGGATAGAAAGCCAATAAGGTTATTTTA
>NZ_JRVL01000046.1:0-27115 GCF_054823985.1 Acinetobacter sp. GN11
TTGAACGTTCAATCAATAACAAGTATGATAAAAAAGTGCTATGATGCTCTGCAAGTTAACATGCTGAATTTAAAGCACCACTAAAAGTGCTGATGTGGAAAAACATGACAAAACGCAGAGTAAAACCAGAGCACGTGCGACGTGAAGAAATTATGAATGCCGCACTCGACGTAATTTATGAAGTGGGGTTATCCAATACCACCATTGCACAAATTGCAAAAAAAGCCGAGCTGTCGACCGGCATTGTCAGCCATTATTTTGGCGATAAACAAGGGTTGATCAATACCTGTATGCAAGAAATGCTGAATGTTCTGCGTCATAAAACTGAACAGTACAGAGCAGAAGCAGATTCGCATCCAGAGAGCCAGATTAAGGCGATTATCGACTCTAACTTTGACATTAGTCAGGTTAATGAAAAAGCAATGCGGGTCTGGTTAGACTTTTGGTCAGCGAGTATGCATGTACCAGACTTAAGCCGCTTGCAAAAGATTAATGATCAACGCCTGTACTCCAACTTGAAGTTTTATTTTCTCAAGTTAATGGATGGACAACAGGCCACTGTTGCCGCTAGAGGGTTGGCAGCATTGATTGATGGATTATGGTTACGAGGCAGTTTAAGCCGTCATAACGAATTTGACAGCAACCTTGCTCGTTCCATTGCTTACGATTATGTACAAACGCAAGTTCAATTTGCGAACAAGCCTTTGCAGGAGAGACAAAATGAGTGATGTACAAGTTCAACAACTGTATATCCATGGACGCTACGTTAAAGCAACCAGTGGTAAAACATTTAATAGTATTAACCCTGCCAACGGCGAGACGATCGCAACTCTTCAGCAAGCATCTGAGCAAGATATTGAAGCTGCTGTACAAAGCGCACAACAAGGACAAAAAATCTGGGCTGCCATGACTGCCATGGAACGCTCTCGTATTTTACGTCGCGCAGTCGACATTTTACGTGACCGTAATGATGAACTTGCCCGTCTTGAAACACTAGACACTGGTAAAGCCTACAGCGAAACATCTACAGTCGACATTGTGACTGGTGCAGATGTACTCGAATACTATGCAGGACTTGCAACTGCCATTCAGGGTGAACAAGTTCCGCTTCGCGAATCAAGTTTCTTTTATACACGCCGTGAACCTTTAGGCGTGGTTGCAGGTATTGGTGCCTGGAACTATCCAATTCAAATCGCTTTATGGAAATCTGCCCCTGCCCTTGCTGCCGGCAATGCCATGATTTTCAAACCTAGTGAAACCACCCCTCTTACTGCATTCAAACTTGCAGAAATCTATACGGAAGCTGGCTTACCAGACGGCGTATTCAACGTAGTTCAAGGGCCAGGTCGTGAAATTGGTCAGTGGCTCACTGAACATCCAGTAATTGAGAAAATCTCATTTACAGGTGGCGTTGAAACTGGCAAAAAAGTCATGGCAAGTGCTGCTGGCTCTACACTTAAAGAAGTGACCATGGAACTTGGTGGTAAATCTCCACTAATTATTTGTGAAGATGCCGACCTTAACCGTGCTGCAGATATTGCAGTCATGGCGAACTTCTTTAGTTCAGGTCAAGTATGTACCAACGGTACGCGTGTATTTGTTCCAAAATCACTTCTAGCCGACTTTGAAAAAGCGGTTGTAGAACGTGTAAAACGTATTCGCATTGGCGACCCAATGGCTGAAGACACCAACTTCGGTCCACTTACCAGCTTCCCTCACATGGAAAAAGTGTTGTCTTTCATTGAGTCAGGCAAACAACAAGGCGCTAAAGTGTTAATTGGTGGTGGTCGTGCTACAGAAGGCGAACTTGCTAACGGCGCTTATGTATTACCAACTGTATTTAGCGACTGCACTGACCAAATGGCCATTGTTCAAGAAGAAATTTTTGGACCTGTCATGAGCATTTTAAGCTATGAAACCGAAGAAGAAGTCATCCGCCGTGCTAACGACACGACCTTTGGTTTAGCTGCTGGCGTTGTTACTCAAGACATTAGCCGCGCTCATCGCATTATTCACCAGATTGAAGCTGGTATTTGCTGGATTAACACTTGGGGTGAATCGCCTGCCGAGATGCCAGTCGGTGGCTACAAACAATCTGGCGTGGGCCGCGAAAATGGCTTAACCACACTTGGGCACTATACCCGTATCAAATCTATTCAAGTTGAACTTGGCGATTATCAAAGCATTTTTTAATGCCTCAATCGTTCTAAACACTTCAACCTAAATCACATATGCCGAGCAGTCTTTATAGATTGCTCAGGCAAACTGTTAGTAAAAAAAGGATAGTTATGAATATTAAAGAATATGATTACATTATTATTGGCGCAGGATCTGCCGGAAATGTACTTGCTGCCCGTCTGACTGAAGACAAAGATACTACCGTTTTACTCTTAGAAGCAGGTGGTCCAGATTATCGCTTAGACTTCCGTACACAAATGCCGGCAGCTTTGGCCTATCCTCTTCAAGGTCGTCGCTATAACTGGGCTTATTTAACCGACCCTGAACCACACATGAATAACCGTCGTATGGAATGTGGTCGTGGTAAAGGTTTAGGTGGTTCATCTTTAATTAATGGCATGTGCTATATCCGTGGTAACGCAATGGATCTAGAGCAATGGGCAACTCATAAAGGCCTTGAAAACTGGTCTTATGCCGACTGTTTGCCTTACTACAAAAAAGCCGAAACGCGTGATATCGGTGAAAATGACTACCATGGCGGCAATGGCCCTGTGTCCGTTGCTACCCCTAAAAATGGCAACAATGTGTTGTTCCATGCCATGGTCGAAGCTGGTGTACAAGCTGGTTATCCACGTACTGACGACTTAAATGGTTACCAGCAAGAAGGCTTTGGCCCAATGGATCGTACGGTTACCCCAAAAGGTCGCCGTTCAAGTACCGCACGTGGTTATTTGGATATGGCAAAAGGTCGTCCAAACCTGACTATTTTGACTCACGCTACGACCAATAAAATTTTGTTTAATCAAAAACAAGCGATTGGTGTTGAATACATTATTGGCGCTGATCAAAACAACTTGCAACGTGCTCTGGCTAAACGTGAAGTCTTACTGTGTGCAGGTGCAATTGCTTCACCACAAATTTTACAGCGCTCGGGTGTTGGCGAAAGCAATTTCTTAAAATCAATGGACATTGATGTCGTTCATGATTTACCGGGTGTAGGTGAAAACCTGCAAGACCATTTGGAAATGTACTTACAGTATAAATGTAAGCAACCCGTTTCTTTATATCCTGCCTTGAAATGGTATAACCAACCTGCGATTGGTGCCGAGTGGCTATTTAACGGTACGGGTATTGGTGCAAGTAACCAGTTTGAAGCAGGTGGATTTATCCGTAGTTCAGACGAGTTCAAATGGCCAAACATTCAGTACCATTTCTTGCCAGTTGCCATTAACTACAACGGTAGTAATGCAGTGAAAGAACATGGTTTCCAAGCTCATGTAGGTTCAATGCGCTCCCCTTCACGTGGTCGTATTAGACTTAAATCAAAAGATCCGTTTGAGCATCCAAGCATCTTGTTTAACTACATGTCGAGTGAGCAAGACTGGCGTGAGTTCCGTGATGCAATTCGTATTACCCGAGAAATCATGCAGCAACCTGCACTTGATCCATATCGCGGTGAAGAAATTAGTCCGGGCAAACATTTGCAAACTGATGCAGAGCTTGATGACTTTGTTCGTAACCACGCAGAAACAGCTTACCATCCATCTTGTAGCTGTAAGATGGGCGAAGACGAAATGGCTGTCGTAGACGGACAAGGTCGCGTACATGGTATGAATGGTTTACGCGTAGTTGATGCCTCAATTATGCCGCTGATTATTACCGGTAACTTAAATGCAACCACCATTATGATTGCCGAGAAAATTGCAGACCAGATTCGTGGGCGTGAAGCACTACCACGTTCAACTGCTCCATTTTACGTAGCATCATAAAATCTTAAAGGGTATATTTCTTATGCAGAAATATACCCTTAATTTAATCTTTATAATCCAAACATTAATAAGAACCATGTATGACAGAAAATAAGCTACTCAAAGAAGCTGTTTTACATATATATGGCATAAAACAAAAAACCATCTATGTTTATATACATATACTCTTCAAATGATTTAAATTTAACCATGTTAAATTTATTACCTACATTTCAAATATTTAAATGAAAATAATTATTGAAAATTAACTTATTAAAGCTTGCTTTGATTAAATATAAATCATATTTATGATTTTGATGAACCCCATTTATTATAAAAATTGTCTTGTCAATGCAAAATTAGTCTAAAATATAGAGTGTTTGCGATAATCCCAAGTAATTTTATTTTTTCCGAAGTTCTCTAATTTTGAGAATTTACTTTCGCATTTATATCCTTTTTGTCTGGATACGCTGTCTAGGTTTCCTCACACCTTAAGTGACTCAAATAACTTATTTTAAGGTCCCCCTTACATGAAAAAGTTTTTGAAATACCTTCTGGTATTAATCATTCTTATTTTAATTGCAGGTATTGTTTTCTTGTTTAGACCAACTGCGTCAAAACAAGTTCAAACTGCAAAAGATGAGCCAGTTGTTGATGCTGTTCTTGTTGGCGGCGGCATCATGAGTGCCACTCTCGGTACTTATTTCACTGAGCTTGAACCAAACTGGCAAATTCGTATGTATGAACGTCTTGACCAAGTTGCTCAAGAAAGTTCAAACGGCTTTAACAATGCCGGAACAGGCCACTCTGGCTTTATGGAAATGAACTATACCGAAGAAAAAAACGGTAAGATGGAAATTGTCAAAGCTGAAAAAGTTGCTTCTCAATTTGAAGTTGCTAAACAGTTTTGGTCATATCAGGTAAAACAAGGCGTTTTAGCTGAACCTAAATCATTCATTAATCCTGTTCCGCACATTGCTTTCGTTTGGGGCGATAACGTTCAATTCTTAGAAAAACGTTATGCTGCAATGATTCAAAGCCCGTTGTTCAAAGGCATGAAATTTACTGAAGACCCAGCTGTTATTAAACAATGGGCACCTTTAGTAATGAATGATCGTGACCCTAGTCAAAAAGTTGCAGCGACCCGTATGGATGTCGGCTCTGACGTAAACTATGGTTCTATCACTAAACAATTAGTGAATCGTTTAGACCAAAACCCTAATTTCAAATTACAGACTTCAACCGAAGTGACTGGCATCAGCCAAAATGATGACAAAACTTGGACTGTGTCTTTCAAAAATTTGAAAACTGGTAAAGTAGATCACGTTAAAACACGCTTTGTATTTATCGGTGCAGGTGGTGCAGCAGTTAAATTATTGCAACTTACTGGTTTACCAGAAGCGAAACAATATGCAGGCTTCCCTGTCGGTGGTGAGTTCTTAATTACTGACAACCCAAAAATTACTGCAGAACACACAGCAAAAGTTTATGGCCGTGCTGAACTTGGCGCGCCTCCAATGTCTGTGCCACATATTGATACACGTTATATCGACGGTAAAAAATATGTATTGTTTGGTCCATTTGCAACGTATTCAAACAAGTTCCTGAAAAATGGTTCTCAGCTTGATTTACTTGCATCAACCAACAAAAACAACGTTTTACCAATGACCACGGTTGGCTTGGAAAACCTTGATCTTGTTAAATACTTGGTTAGCCAAGTGATGATGTCAGACAAAGACCGTCTAAATGAACTTCGTAAGTACTACCCAGATGCGAAAGCTGAAGACTGGCGTTTAAGCCAAGGTGGTCAACGTGTTCAGATCATCAAAAAAGAACCGGGTAAACCAGCAACGCTTCAATTCGGTACAGAAATCTTTGCGTCTAAAGATGGTGCTGTAACTGCATTGTTAGGTGCGTCTCCGGGTGCTTCGACTTCTCCATACATCATGCTTAACTTGCTTGAAAAAGCGTTCCCTGAGCAAACTGAAGGTAAATGGAATCAGAAGCTTCATGAAATTGTTGTTTCTTATAAACAAGACCTAAGCAAAGACCCTGTATTACTCGACAAAGTTCGTCAGTACACAAGCTCTACACTTGGCTTGAACTATACATCTCCGTTCAAAGCTGCAAATGATGAAACTGCTGCTGCCCCTGTTGCAAAAGCAAACTAAGTTTGATGATGTATAAGTAAAATTCCAAAAGGATGAATTTCGATTCGTCCTTTTGTTTTTTAAGACCTCAGTTGAGATATTTAGATTACCTATGACGCCTTCAAAATCATTACCTCGCCTCTTTTCATTTTGTTTTAAGCTCGTGCTTGTTTTGCTACTGGCTTATCTTTTGTTAAGCGGTTTTTATATGTGGATGATTGGTGGTACAGCGATTTATGTAAGTTCAGCCCTATTACTTGCCATCAATGCTTATGCATTTAAGCTCGGCAAATATCAAAAACTGTTTTCTGTTTTAAATCTGCTGATGAGCGCAGCCGCCTTATATTTCAGTACTGCTCATTTATTTTTCTCCCCTGTTCAGTTCTTGATATTTTTATCTGCTCTGTTTTTTGTTCTGCTGGCGTTTACTCATCTCAAGAAAGCTCACAACCTATATAAAACTTTAATATTAATCAGTTTATTGATTTGGTCAGGCATACATTTTATGCAGCTTGAGCAACTTAAAGCGTATTATAAAACTCAGCACACTGGGGAAAGTTGGCAACAATATGGCGCACTTTAAGCTTATTTTTTAGTCTATAGCTGTATATAAATAAGCCTCCTTTTTCACATGAAGTTCATCAGTAAAACTGAACATCATCTACAGAAATCCTTTTAAGAAAAAATATTCATAACAATCTAATTTATTTAGAAATATATCGAGCATATTAGCGATTGAACACGACTCATCTACACGCTAGATTACACAAATATTTTTTCTCCCTTTATGTCGTAATTTATGAAAATTTTAGATGGCGGTTTAGGCCGTGAATTGGCTCGTCGTGGTGCTCCGTTTCGTCAACCTGAATGGTCTGCACTTGCACTGATTGAAGCACCTGAAACAGTAAAAGAAGTACATCTCGATTTTATTAACGCGGGTTCAGAAGTTATTACCACTAACAACTATGCTGTTGTGCCTTTTCACATTGGACAAGAACGCTTTGAAACTGACGGCGTGCGTTTAATTCAAGTTGCCATCGAACAAGCAAGAAATGCAGTTAAAGAAAGCGGCAAAAATGTCAAAATCGCAGGCTGCTTACCACCTTTATTTGGTTCTTACCGTGCAGACTTGTTCCAACCTGAACAGGCTAAAAACCTTGCCGAGCCAATCATTAACACATTGGCACCAGAGGTTGATTTTTGGTTAGCAGAAACTCAATCGTGCTTAAAAGAAGTCGAAACAGTGCATGCGTTATTACCAAAAGATGGTAAGGACTATTGGGTATCGTTTACCCTGCAAGACGAAATTAAACAAGAACAAGCCTTACTCCGCTCAGGCGAAAACATGCAACAAGTGGCTGATTTTATAAAACAGTCAAATGCAAAAGCGGTTTTGTTTAACTGCTGCCAGCCTGAAGTAATCTTGCAAGCAATTAATGAAATTAAAGGACTTATTCCAGAGTCTGTACAAATTGGTGCCTATGCCAATGCTTTCCCGCCTCAAGATAGCAGCGCAACTGCCAACGATGGACTTGATGAAGTTCGTAAAGACCTTGATGCTCCTGCTTATCTTGGTTTTGCCAAGCAGTGGCAGCAAGCAGGTGCAAGTTTAGTAGGCGGTTGCTGTGGTATTGGTCCAGAACACATTGCTGAACTCTCTCAATTTTTTAAAGAATAAATACCATGTCTGCTGCCAAAATTGGATTGTTGTCTCTTACAGCGCTAGTCTTTAGTTCTATGGTGGGGTCAGGCGTATTTAGCCTCCCCCAAAATATGGCTCAGGTTGCCAACGGTTCTGCCCTTCTTGTTGCATGGCTCATTACCGGAGTCGGCATTATTTTCTTGGCACTCACGCTATTACATTTAACTCGCCAACGACCAGATCTAGACGGTGGTATTTATAACTATGCGCGTGAAGGTTTTGGTGACCTGATTGGGTTTTGCTCCGCTTGGGGCTATTGGTTGTGTACCACCATTGGTATTGTCGGTTATGTCGTGATTGCCTTTTCAGGCGTCGGCATGTTTACCGATAGCAAAGACCATATTATTTTTGGTGAAGGTAATACGCTCTACTCTCTCATTGGCTCAAGCATTTTTGTATGGCTGGTGCACTGGTTAGTGAGTCGAGGCATTAAAGAAGCGGCTGTTGTGAATTTACTGGCAACCATTGCCAAAATCATTCCAATGGTAGTCTTCATCTTCTTTACTTTCATTGCTTTTAAGTTTGATTTGTTCAAACTCAACTTAAATGACTTCTCTTTAAAAGTGACACTTTGGCAGCAAGTGAAAGACCTGATGCTCATTACCCTTTGGGTATTTACCGGTATTGAAGGTGCTGTGGTTTTATCATCGCGTGCAAAAAACCGCTATGACATTGGTAAAGCGACCATTTTAGGTGTGTTACTGGCGTTAAGTTTTTATGTCATGGTCACCGTATTGGCCTATGGTGTGGTGAGTCGTGAGGCCCTTGCTGGCATGCACAACCCATCAATGGCAACCATCTTGCAGCAACTGATCGGTTTACCGGGCACAATCGTTATTACTATCGGGCTTATTATTTCAGTTTCTTCGTCTTATTTAAGCTGGACATTATTCGCCACTGAAATTCCATATTTGGCTGCAAAAAATGGTGCATTCCCGAAATTATTTTTAAAGAATAATCAAAATAATGTACCCATTTCATCACTTTGGCTAACCACCATTGTCGTACAAGGTGCTTTGATTGCGGTGTATTTTTTCAATAAAAACTACACCCAACTTTTATTAATTTCATCGGTCATGATTTTGCTGCCTTATTTTCTGGTGTCGGCTTTTTATCTTAAAGAATCGATTCGCCACAAACGCACACCACATATTGCCATTGCAAGTATTGCTTCCATTTATGCACTTTGGTTGCTCTATGCAGCAGGTTTAGATTTATTACTTCTGTCTGTAGTGTTGTATTTGGTCGGCTTGATTATTTTTTCAATCAGCTATTTTGAGCATAAAAAATCGCTCAAACAAAATCAGCTTAATTAATCATTTCAACCACTGTTGAGTCATTTCAGCAGTGGTTTTCTAAAAACAAAAAATTCTATTTTGAAGGCTGTGACTGCTTCAAGTGCAATCTTAAAATACGGCGTAATTCTAAAATCGCTTCTGGTGTAGTTTGAATTGAATGCCCACCTTTAATAATCACTTCCGACTGTTCACCACCTAAATGTGAACTTTGATAAGGCACAATCCCATCGCTGCTTTTTAACTTATCAGTCGTTCCATCAATATTGCCCATAATCGAATGATAGACCACTTGTGGCGATGGCTGAATAGCTTGTGTGAGCTGCATAAAATTGGAAGAACGACTTAAATTACTCGCTCCGTTTTCAATTAAACCTTTTCTGAGTTTTGTATTTTTCTCATCTCTCATTTCGACCGCAATAAAGAAATCAGCTGGCAAACGAATAACACGGCGTGCAATTTGGGTAAACCATCGGTCAGCGTAGTCAGTGCCATGATGCGGTGCCGAAACAAAAACAACCCGCTTAAAATAAGGTAAAGCTTTAAATTGAAAACGCTCTAGCACCACAGGATTTTCTTTTAAACGGTTTAGCTGGGCTTCATTCATTTTTTGCATGGCTTGCTCTGAAACATCGGCATCACTTACCAATAGGCGGCTAATCACTCCGCCCATACTATGTCCGACCAACACTGCATCCTGTGCAGCGTAGCTATCTTTAGCAACATTTTGAAAAGCTTGATTCAGCAAAGAGTAAATCTGAAAACGGCTTTCAAAAATCGGCATATTGGTTGAATAAAACACCTGCCAGACTTGATAGTTATTCCTTAATTCGGCATCGCCCATAATGTCATTGGTTAGGCTCACCCACGCCTCTGGGCTACTTGCCAAGCCATGAACAAATACAATGATTTTTTTATTCGGGTTAAAGGGTTCCAGCATATATAAATGCGGCATGATCAAATTGGTTTCTTTATTAATTAAAGACCAATAGCCCGCTGCACCTAAATTATATTTCGATAGCCAAAGCCCATAAGGCGCCGAATAGTTTGCTGTGAGTGGATAGTCCACACCTTCAACTTTTACACGATCTTGTCGATATGGATCAAACATCGCAATTTCTAACTCTGCCCCTGCAATCACCTGATCGGCTGTGGCCTTTTGTTTAGGGTAAGCAATGGCTGTAACGGGAAAGAAGCGTGGTAAATGAATATTAGGATTGGTTTGATGAGCATAAAAAGCATCGGGGTCTAAAATGAAGCCATGATTTACATCATTTTCTTTACGCCCGACAATAAACTCTGCCCCTAAGCCATCCTTACGGTTAACGGTATTAAAACCAGAAAAGTTCATGTTATAGCTGGAGCGAAAGGTATCGACCTCAATCCTTTGTACATCTACGGCATGGTCAAAATTGACGTGGTACTCATGTCCATCTGCTTTCAGCAGTGGTGGAAAACGATGCGTATTTAAATGATTAAAATACGTGGTCATAAGCTTCGACAAGGCAACATTATAAAAAATACGCACCTGATTTTGGCGATGGTCAAATACCCGATCAAACGGTGACTCTTCAGAATCAAATAAATAGACATAACTATAGCGCAAGCTTTTATCAAACAGTGCCAACTCTTGCTCAAGGCAACTATTACTTTTATTAATGACATTACACTGGCTACTACGTCCGACGTCTAAAGCTTTTGCCAAATAAATTTCACTGAGCGCAGCATAGCGTTCTTCTCGACTGCTATTTTCAGACAAGCTTTGAATTTTATTTAAACAATCATCAAAATTTTGCAGACAAGATTTTTCATTTTTTTTAACTAAATACAGCAAGTTTTGGGTTTGATGGCTTAAGGTGCCGTCGGTCAAAATACTTTCATTCTTACTTTTTAAAGCATTACTTAAATTACTTTCTTTTAAATTAATGACCTGACAGCCACTGAGCAAAGCCATTATTGTTATGATTGAATAATGGTAAGACTTTGTCATTGTGCCTTCCTTAATCGAATGTATTCCCCATCTGGTCATTATGCCTGTAAAGCAGTGAACGAACAATTTCGGCTCAGCTTCCATTTTCCTTTATTGCGAAAAAAAGCCTGAACTCATTTTAATTCAGGCTAATTTATTATTTTTTCTAATCAAGCTTGGTTAAACTTTTGCTGTGAAGCTAAATAAGAAAAATACAAAATGGGTAAGATAAATGGCGCTACACTCCAGAAGTCAAAATAGACATAGAGTATCGCTCCCAAGAAAGCACCAATTACAAACCCAATCACAATACTGGCACTTTTTAGAAAACTTGCCCGATTGGCTGCATTATTGTTTTTAAGCAAGTTGGCAATATCAATACCAAGCTGGGTAGTGTTACCTGTCATCATAGTACTTGGACTAATATTTTTAATGAGGGTTTTGCTTGAAGTATTACGAATAGCTAAAGCAATTAAACCCAGCCCACCTGTTACTGCAACTGTTAGCGCGTCCGGATTTTTAAATGGCTCGAAGTAAAGTCCTGCAACCATGAAGGCACATAGAAAAATAGCTTCAAATAAAAATAAATAAGAGAGTGTTTTGTGCTTGATCTGACTACGGTCAATTAACAGTTTCGTGATCACAACTGTCAAAATAAATAGCGGAATAGCGGCGAGCTTAATCCATATACCGGCGCCGCCTTTAACCCATGCAGCGCCTGCCAACACTAAGTTTCCCGTAACATGAGCGGTAAAAAAACCAAACAACGCAATAAAACCAATAGTATCAATCGCCCCACCCACCATGGTCAGTAAAACAGGATCTCGACATATCGCCCAGGTACTTTCTGTTTCTTTTTGAATTGGGGTATCTGCCATATAAAATATCCTGTTAAATTAGAGTTTTAAAACAAGTAAGTTGTATATAAATGATTTAAAAATGAATAATACTAAAGTGTTTATGAAAGCAAAAAACGATGTAAAAAAATAGAGTGCATAATGGCGTAACACTGTCTTTAAAATGGCAACAATCAAAATTGTTTATTTTTAATACAATAAATGGTTATCAGTTTCAAATCAATTTGACCTCCAAAACTGTTCTAACTATGATGAAGCCACCAATTGATATCAACTGGTTTTGAACCTGAAAAAGTTATGCCAAAATATGGATAATGAAAAAAATAATCACGAGTAGATATATGTCCCTTTATCATTATTCAGTTTTTCTAGGTGGATTATTATTTGCATCTATTGCCTTCGCTGGTCAAAAAAATAATGCTCAACGTGATTTCTATTTAAAATGTATGGCAGCAGGTCATAGCCGTGCAAGTTGCACATGTATTTATCACCGCTTAGAACGTCAATATTCCCCTAAACTGATGCTTAAACTTGGCAGTTTAAGTTTACAAAGCCCAGAAGTACCACGTGATTTTGTAAAAACCATGAAGCGTACTATGCAACAGTGTCAATCATAAATCTTCAATTTTTTAACCACATCCACGCTAACACCCCTGCCATACATAAAATTGCAGGATAGACAAACCACGGATGTGGAATGGTCCAAATCATAAGCCCCGCAGCCAGACTCATACTAACTGTCGAGATGTATTTTGCTTTTTTAGGAATCCGCCGATGTTCTTGCCACTCGCGAATGAGTGGACCGATATAACGATGATTTCGAAACCATTGATGAAGTTTTTCAGAGCCTCGAGCCGCAAAGAAAACCGCTAAAATTATAAAATCAACGGTAGGCAAACCCGGAATAAAAATACCCAATATGCCAAGCGCAATGCACAACCAAGCCAAACCAATAAACACCCAACGCGCCCAAACAGAACGAGCAAGCTTACTGACTGGTTGAGCGGGTGCTAACGACTTCTCATGTTTTACAATCACATTTACTTGATTGAGTTTGTCCATATCGGGTATTCCCTTTCTCCACTTTTTATTATTTCAATTCATCAAGCTGATCAAGCGCTTGACCAAAATATCCAAAGGCATCTAACGCTCCTTGAACGACTCGGTCTTGCTGGGTTTGGTCAAAGCCGGTTTCATCAAGTGCTTGAACAAAACGTTTCCAGACTTTAGCGCGCCCTTCGGGATAGGCCGCTAAATTACGCGCAGCAAACGTTTCAGAAAAACCCAAATGCTTTTGAGCTTCTTTAAATAAAAATGCAGCCCCTAAAGTTGAACCTTCAGACACATAAATCCAGCCTAAAGCTTCGGGTAGCTGTACGTTTTCACTCTGTAATTGCGGTTCATTAGGTTGAATACCCAAATCATTTAAATCGGCAAGTGCTTGTTTTGAGCGGCCACGAATGTCGAGGTCCGGAATCAGTCCTGCCACCCCCTCTTTTTCAAAAAGATGTTCAATTTCACGCTGAAAGTAATATTGAGATAACGTAAATTGCGCGTATTTTTCTTTACTTGAAAATACCTTTGCCTCTGACATTAATTGATGCATACGTTCGTGTTCAGCAGCAGTTTCTTGTTTCAAACGTAAAGACAAGCTGTTGCTAATGATTTGGTCTGTAGATGAATTCATCATCTTTCTCCTGCAAAATGGATATCGCTCATCGGTTAACGGCCCCGATTGAGTTTGAGTTGGACTGGAAAATCCACAACAATAGTCACGGCTCGACCGTTAATTTTGTGGGGTTTAAATCTGGATTTACGTGTAGCTTGCATGACCCGTTCATCAAGGCTTTGAATGCCCGAACTTTGACGTAATTGAATGTTGATTGGCTGCCCTTTTTCATTAATGCGAATACGAAGCTCAACCAAACGATTTTGTTGTTTTAACTCGCGGTCATCGTAGTCAAGCCCGCCAAAACTCAGCACATCCACGCTACTCACCTGAACAACATCATCGTGTTCAACTTGAGTGCTCGGTGCTTTGGAATATTCTTGCTGCGTTGCGGGTGTTTTGACGCCGCCACTTTTGGTTTCGCTATTGGTGTTTTGTGGTAAATACTCAGTTTGCGTTTGTTCAAGGTCTGTCGAACTCAGTTTTTTATCGTTATGAACCGCTCGCCTTTCTGTATGTTGCAATGGTTGGATTGAAGCTGAATTGTTTAAAGTCGTTTTGGGCTGTGCTTGCTGTTTGTCATTTAAATTATTTTGCAAGACCTCTTTAGAGGCAGTTTTTGACGCTAATGTTTGAACATTTGTAGGCGAGTTTTTTGATTTTTCAGGTACTGAAGAGACTGAACTGTTTAACGTAGATTGAGGCGTTACACTTTTTTTAGGTTGGCTTTCAGTCTTTTCATGCGATGGCTTTTTAGCAGGCGCCAATGACACAAAACTTACTTTTAATGCATCTACTTTGGGGGTTGCTTGAAAAGTATAAGGTTCAATTAAATGACTCAGCATCCAGACAACAAACACATGCAGACCAATCACCACGACTACGGTTAAGCACTTATAAAAATGCTTCGGCCCCTGTAGTAAAGGCAACATAACCATCGGCTTATGTGTAGGGAATAAAGATTTTGATTTCATGACTTATTCCCTAAAAACGATGCTCAAGCTTGAGACTAATGTTGTGTTTATCGTAGGAATACAGCCAATCGACATTGCTTTTATTTTGGTTATAGCGATAGGTTAAATTGGGTGTCATGCCATAAAACTCAAAGCGCGGCATTTGCACAACAAAGGTATAGTTCTGTTCAAAATCATGACGACGAGCTAAGTAACTTACAGCGTATTTGTCAAACTGACGCCAACGGTAAGAACTTAACAAAGTGGTGTTAAATCCTGTGCTCCAAGATTTGCTTAAGCCTAATCGTACGCCTTGCTGTTCGTAGGCAGCTACATATTTTTCTTGTGCAGAATGATCAACTACATCTAGACCACCAAAAACAGTCCATTGGTCTGGAAAAATCTTCCAGAAAGTGGCAAAAGCTGAATTTTCTATACCATCAAAGCTTTTATATTTCTGATAATTAAAATCTTTTCTTTCAACTTCAAGCTTAAAGGCTTTATCTGACGAGATAAAATGCATCCACTCGGCACGCGCCCCCCACGCATTATAAAGACCATCATTGCCATAACGTTTATGTTCAAAAAGCGGACTCACCCCAATTTGATTTTTTAAGTCAAAGTAGCTGTAGCCAGCATTAATGTTAATGGTAGATTCATTAAATGCCGCGTGGTCATTATAGGACTGTCCAAACGCCAGCGCACGTAAAGCCACGCCATGATGCCCTTCAATCGCATAGCGTTTGATAAGACTGGCTTCGTAATCTAACCCCGTTGCTGACACAGGTTTAGGACTATCACGAGTAACTTTCTGAGACCCAATAATCTTACCGTCCTTATCTGTCTGATAACTCATCCATGTTTTACTCTGTTCAGAAGAACTATTTAAATTACTGACATAGGTATAACCTGCTGAAACAGAGCCTTGCCAAGAGTCTCGTTTTTTTAGTGCCTGAACAAAAGTATTTACTGTTGTTAAAACCCCAGACGGGATTACAGCAGCGTCACTTTGTTTCAGTTTGTCTTGAATGGAAATAAAAAGGCGTGCTGCTTCTTTATTCTTCTGTTGTTCAAACAGCACGCGCGCTAACTCAAGTTCACAAATTAAATTATGAGGTTGTTGTTTTAGGCTGCTTTGAAATTTTTGTTCAGCCAATTTCAGTTGACCCTGAGAACGTGCAACTGCCCCTTCGGCAAAGTCGGTTAAAGCCCGATCGTAGCCAACATATTTCTTATAATGTTCTAAATAAACCGTGGCTTTGAGCCACTGTTTTTGCATGACTGCCAAATATAATGCCTTGGCAAGATCATTCTGGTTTTGTTCAACACTGTATTCTTGTCCATTAATTTGAAGTTTAGGTAATTGCTCGGTACTACGAATGGTTCCCTGCTCGTGAAACTGTCGCTGTTCTTGTAAAAGCGTTTGGTCCAAGCTTTGATTGAGACGAAGCGGTGTGTCTTCGTCGGCATATAAAAATGGACAACTCAACACAGTCAGACAGCACAAAAGCGTTCGTTTCATAAAACAATAAACCTGAAGCAACCAAGCAAAAGCCCAAAAAACAAAAGGAATCTACGTGTGTAGATTCCTTTCGCATTCATTAATTTTTAGCACCGCCAAAAGCAGTGTTGTAAGACACGTTATCAAACTGGGCAATACCCGCTAAAGCCGACGCATTTGCACCAAAGAATTGACCTTGAACCACACCAGAGTTGTCGACACCAGCCGTACCGTTAGCCGTTGCCAAACCTGCAAACGCAGCAGTACCCGGGTTAAATGCCACACCATCTAGGCTTAATGATGAAACAGCTGTGCCTGTTCCTGTAAGCGTTCCTTCAAGTGTGCCCGCGCCATAATTTGCCGTGAACGTACCACTTAACAGATTACTTCCAGAACCGTTAATGCCTGCAACCGTATAAGTTGCAGTACCCGCGGTTGGAACAGTGGTATTGGTGTTATCACCCGCGTAGTAAACGGTATGGCTCGCGCTTGCCGGTGTGTCGCCCGCTTTCCACCATTCACCAAAATAGACTTCCTGTGTGCCCACCTGACCAAAGTTAAAATTACCTAATGCACTATGTGAAGGTGGCATTGCAGACACTGGAATATGCGAAATATTAAAGGTTTTGCTGCCAACCGTTACATTGGTGTTACTCGTTCCCTGAGCGGCAAAAGCCTGAGCCAAACCTTTTAACGAATTAAAACCCGTAAAAGCGTTATATGGCGCACCCGCAGCTTGAACCGATACCGCTGCTACACCACCCGGATGGCTTGCATTAGCAGCAGCACCGATTTTGATGTTACTTTCATTACTCGAAATACCATCAATTCCTGCATAAGCAAATGCAGTTGAACAAGCAACGAGACCCAAGAACAATTGAGAGATTTTCATTTGTTGTTACTCCATCTTTTTTAAAACTAAGTTATTGTTTAATTTAAAATAACGATTTCGCTATTTTTAGTTTATTGAGTAGGCCCAGCTGCAAACCT
Source organism: Acinetobacter sp. GN11 (assembly GCF_054823985.1). Classification (NCBI taxonomy): domain Bacteria; kingdom Pseudomonadati; phylum Pseudomonadota; class Gammaproteobacteria; order Moraxellales; family Moraxellaceae; genus Acinetobacter; species Acinetobacter sp. GN11. The sequence goes on from NZ_JRVL01000046.1 coordinate 17,013, forward strand.
ACTCGGGCTTTTTGTAAATAATAATCATTCAATCTTATTATTTACCGTTACCTGACTCCCTTTTTATGTATGTGTAGAGGGAATCAAATTCTGCTTAAAATTTGGTGGTCCAACTGATTTTCATCGTTCGGCCAGGTGCGGCCATGGCACTACGGGTTAAAGGATCGATATAAAACTGGTTAGAAAGATTACTGCCGACAAACTCAACTGTGTTGTAGTCATCGACCTGATAACGTGCATAGGCATCAAAAATCCATGTGTTATCCCACGCCAAAGGCACATTGAGGTAATAGCCTTTATTGACGCTAGCATCATTGTTTTTGCGTAGCGGGCTTTCATAAGCTTTATAAAATGTTGCACGTGCACCGAGCTCTAACTTTTCATCTAAAAAGCGTGCGCCCAGCAAACCGTGGAAACTCAGTTCAGGTGTAGCCATGGTCACCAAGTAGCCATTTGGGAAACCATCATCGACACAACGCTGATAGGGTTCACGGAACTCAAGGCCCTGCTCGGTTTGAACCGTGCCGCCTAAAATCATTTTGTTAATGGCACTATTGGTGTCACACACTTCATTTTTTAAGTTATAGGCCACGCTCAAGTCTGTGAAAAAACCACCATTATCAAAACGGCTTTGTAGCTCTAGACCTGATAGTTTCTGCTCATCCATATTGGTAAAAATAAGGTTCTGGTCACGCTCAATCACATTTTTGGTTTTGTTGTAGTAATAGGCGAACTTAATGTCAGCATTGCGTGCTGTGCTGAACCAATCACGCATGTCATAGACATAACCCACTTCGTAGTTAAAAGCGTGTTCAGGTTTGATTGCTTGATATGGCAACATCGCAGAAAAACCGACAGTGCTTTCAAACAAACTTGGTAAGCGATATTCCTCTGCGTAGCGTGCATAGATTCTGCTGTTTGGCGTGAGGTGAATTGAGGCACCTAACTGCGGTGCCCAGCCGCTATCTTTAACTTTATCGGCAGACTCAACCGGAACTTGGTCTACCACTGACATAAAGTTCCCGCCAGTTACGACGTAATTTTGTCCAGAGGCATTGAGCTGATTTAAAGGATTATCGGCAAGCGACAATTGCCCATTCGCATCTGCTTTCCAGCTCAGCGTATTTTTCTGTGACCAGATCATGTTATACAACGTGCTCTCTGATGCAGGTACAGTGTCGAGCTGCCCATCCCAATCAGGATTTTTTGTGGCATAGCGCTGTTTTAAAACATTGATTAAACGCTGCTGGGTCGAAGTGTAACTCTCAGGCATGGTCTGATATTCAAAGGTATATTCTTTGAGCCTACTTTTTTTGGTAAACAGCGGATTTAAACTCGGGTCAATCTCGCTCTGCAAAGACTTATTTAAAAAGTCATCAACAGCCCAATACGAACGATAACGCATGCCCGCATCAAAACTTAACCAAGACAGCGGTCTATAATTAAAGTTAAAATCGAACGTTTTTTCCTCACGGCGCCCTGCTCGTGGCAGTGCCTGATAGAGCGAATAACTTGGGCCAAATTCGCCATACACATCATCAGACGTCAGCTTTTCTTTTAAGAAACTTCCACCGAGCGTCAAATCAAGCTGGTCTAATAAACGGGTTTTATTGCTGACCGTAATGCCTTTACGCGTATTGTCAGAATGGCTTATTGCCGTGTTAATAATGGTGTTATCTCGAAAATCGATTGTGGTTGGCCACCCACCACGTGTGTAGGTCTGGCTTTCGGTGTCGGTTTGCCAAATGTTGGCATAGAAATCAATCCAGCGATTATTCTCAGGCTTAAACTTATATTCAAGGCTGTAAGCTTTAGAGTGAATATTGCTTAAAGGCCACTGCGGAACACCCAAGTCAGGTGTAATGCCCCAAACAATTCGAGACGGCATAATTTCACCAAAAATATTTTTGGTATCTCGGTAAGTCAGTTTAAGAGTCTGGTTATCGGTTGGACGATAGGTCCCTTTTAATAACCACGACTCCATATGACTTGAGGTGTTGGGAACTTCATCGCCCGGTTGATAGGCATAGGCAAAGTAAGGAATAAAATCGAGACTACTGTCTGGCGTCGCTCGTTTATAGTAGCCTGCGCCATGTGTGCCCGAAAAATAATTGCCGCGCTCACGTACTGCATAAACTGCCAGTAAATCGAATTTATCTTGCTTGGTGGCAATTGCCAGTCGGCCCGCTAAGTCATCGCCCGAAAAATGAGAGTTATCGCTTCTGGTACGGTTCTTTTTATAAATATCGGGGTCGTATTTCGCCCCATTCATATCGATCCAAGGCGTTGTGTCATCGTAGTTTTGGCCTACTTTACTCATGTCTGGCAAAGACGGATCGATTGAGTTGGTTGAACCTTCTACTTTTAACTCGGCACCAAAAGACTTACCCGGACGAACAATATCATCGGCCTCTAGCGTTTTAACGACTACACCGCCACCAACAGAAGTCGTGGTATTGCGCTCTAAAGATGGGCCTTTAATGACTTCAATACCCGCAATGAGATTGGGGTCGATATAGTTTCGGTTGTTTACCCCGTTGTAACCACGCCACACGGCAATCGACTGTTCTGTGCCGTCAATGGTTAAAGGTACACGACCAACACCCTGCACACCACGTACACTTGGGTCGAGTGCACCACTGTTACGGGCATCGCCGCTATAGACTCCCACCATGCCTTGTAAAACATCGGCTGGGTTGGTTCCTTTAAAGCGTTCGACATAGTCTTTGCCCGCATAGACCGAAGAACGGTTTGCGTCATAAACTTTGTTATAGCCTTCTGTGTCACGGTCTTCTTTGCCGTACACCACAATTGGCGTAAGTCGTACCGATGCATCTTCTTCAATTACGGCACTACTTGGCGGCAGGCTAGCGGCCTGAACCTTAGATGAACTTACCCGTGGTGTAGATTTTTTGCTGAGTGTGTAGCCCTGCCCAACCTTTACAGCATTAAATTCGGTTGCTTTTAAAAGCTGCTCAAAACCTTGCTCGACAGCAAAATTGCCTTTTAAGCCTAGGCTGTGTAGTCCTTGGAGTTGCTGGGCATCCATTGCAATTGAAGTACCCGATTGTTCGGCAAACTGATTCAGTACGTTAGCAAGGCGACCAGCAGGAATGTTATAGCTTTTAACTCCAGCTGTTTCTGCATAGGCCTGCTGCATAGGCAGCGTAACAAGCCCACCCATCGACACAGCATGTATGGCAAACGCCAGTGTTGAGAATCGAAAAATCGATCGATTCCGCTTTTGCCCCGTTCCCGCTTTTTTCATTTGCCCGCCCCAGTAAATCATAATAAGAATCATTCAACACAACAAATTAAAATGATCCATATTTATTGCTTCTACTTACTATGACGAACGACTTTCAAAAAAGTGGAACCTAAAATCGAAAATAAATTTAATTTTTTATTATTTTAAAGAAACCATGACCACAAACGGCGTGATTTGCTTAATTTTCAGGTCTGGAAAAACCGTAGCCAAAAGCTTAAGTGATTCTGTGGTTTGGTCTAAAGGCAACACAGCATTGACCCGCACATGTTGCAGCGCCGCATCATTAAAAATAATTTTGCCTTTGTAGTTGCGGTCTAGCTCTTGTAGCACTTGATTTAGCGGCAGGTTTTCTACCATAAGCTGATGCTTTTGCCATTTTTGTTGCTCGTTATACACATTCAGTGCAGGCAATTTTTGTACGCCATTTTGGTCTATTTTAATAGCTTGCCCTGCTTCAACAATGGCTTGACGAGTCGCATGCAATTGGGTGATTTTAACCTGTGTTGCTTCTACTTTTACCTTCGAGTGCAACATCTTAAGTTCGGTTGCCGAAGGATCATAACTGACACTAAAAGCTGTGCCGAGTGCCTGAATTTGTCCATGACTGGTTTTGACTAAAAACGGTCTAGTTTTATCTTTGGCAACATCGACATAAATTTGACCTTGCACCAACTCAACCACTCGCTGGTTGGTTTTAAAATCAAGATTGACTGCGCTTTTGCCACGTAAAATTAAACGTGAACCGTCTGGTAAGGTTTGCGTGGTCCACTGCCCTGATTGCCCTTGAATGTCAGCAGTCACATAGGCCACAGTGGTGTCAGTTAAATAAAATAACGCCCCACTCATGGCAACAAACACAACGGCAAACGCTGTTCCTGCCCGTAAATGTTTATAGGCTTTGCCTGAGTTTAGGCCAGCTTTAAGGGCAACTTTAGTGACTTTTTTATGTCCGCTAGTTTGGGAAAGTTTTTGAATTGAACCTATACACTGTTCAATATCGGCAGCTACTTGGCGATGTTGCTCACTGGTTTTTTTCCACTCTTCAAATTTTTGATTGGCGGTTTTTCGTGAGCTTTCATCATCCGAACTCAGTTGAACAATCCAATGCGCGGCTTCTTCAACGAGCTGGTGATGTTTGCTTTTATCCATGGCCATTTAAATGCAAGCGTCCATGTCTTGTCGGTTTTGGTAGCACTGAATTAAACAGCTCGCCAAATATTTTTGAATCATTTTGGTCGACACATTTAAATGCTCGGCAATTTCTTTATGGGTATAGCCTTCTAGATAATGCAAAATAAAAGCTTGCTGTGCTTTTTCAGAAACCCCTTCGAGTGCTTTACAAAGCTGGTTAATTGCTTGAATAATTTGCATTTGGTCTTCGGGTGAAGCCACTGCGTCAAGCATATATTCCATTTGACTCAAGCCATCTAAATAGGCCTGTTCAATGCGTTTACGGCGCACTTGATCAATCAGCAGGTTTTTAGCAATTGAGGTTAAATAAGCACGCGGTTCCTTAATGCCGAATAGCTCGTCACGCGTTTGTAGCAGTTTAATAAATGTGTCCTGAACCAGATCTGCGGCCTGATCAGTATTACCTAATTTTTGTCTCAACCATTGGTGAAGCCAGCTTTGGTGACTTCTATATAACTGATCTACAAGCAAAGAAGTTTTGTTCACAGCAATTGGACTCAAAACAAGGAACCCACAAATGATAATAATTATCATTTAAACAAGTCAAGCAATAATTCAAGTAAAACTTAAATCACTGTTTAATAAATTGAATTAATTGCCCCCTTACTTTGCTGCACTTCTCTTAAAGCAAATGAGCCAGATTTTTAATTTCTTCCATCACTGCCTTACACGCAGGTGTTAAATAACCATGCTTAGAAATAGACAAAGAAATATAGCGCTTTAGCTCGGGACTTATAATTTTTGCTGCTTGAATTGAGGTGTATTGGCTGGCTTTTTTTAAAGCCTGTGGCCCAAGCATGGTGTAAATGCCAGATTCGGAAACCAAATGGGTTTGCAGACTAATCGAGTCAGCTTCAAACACAATATTCAGCTCTACCCCATTTTCATAAGCCATGTGGTCTAAAAAATTGCGCCAGTTACTTGGCCTGCAAAACGTAACCAGCGGTAACTGATTTATTGCTTTAAATTCGACTTCATTTGCCTGAGTGAGCACATCTCCTTCACAGCCCACCAAATAGGTATCGGCTTCGGTAAGATAGACATCACCTTGTTTAGGCGTCGGATTAAAGCGATAGAGTATGGCTAAATCGACGCTGCCATCTTCAAGCCATTTTTCTAAATGTACCCCTTGCCCTTCACGCACCGACAATTTAATTAAGGGATATTTTTGTTGAAGGACTTTGTACAAAGTCGATAACAACGGATGTGCAGTAGATGGCAAACTGGCAATACGAACCGTCCCGATCGGTGTATCGGTCGAGTGCAAAATTTCATTATTAAGTTGGTCGGTCACGTTCAACCATGAACGAATTTTAGGAAGTAAATGCTGGCCTAAATCGGTCAGTTCGACGCCTCGTCCAGTTCGGTTAAACAAACGACCACCACATTGCGCTTCAAGCTCGTTCATTTGCCGACTAATTTGCGGTTGGTTGGTGTTATGCAGCATCGCAACTTTGCTTAAGCTACCGAGTTCCACCGCGTCTAAAAATATTTTCCATAAATCATAATTCATCGATTCATCCTAAATCGTAAATTGGCATTTTTGAGCCATACATTTTCAGTATAACTGAAATTCAAGAATTGGTAATTCCTACATAGCTCACCTATTTCTATACTCCAATCATGTTCTCTACAACACGATTTAAGTCAGATTAAAAACCAGAGAATATTTAATTACACTGTATAGGAAGTACGATTATGAGTTTAGATTTACGTGGATTAACCCCAGCACCTGTGACTCCTTTTACCCGTGACGGACAAGTAGACCATGATGCAATTCAACGTTTAGGTTCATGGTTAGGCAGCATTGATGGTGTGAAAGGCTTGGTTGTTCTTGGGCATGCAGGTGAAGGAACATTCTTGTCGCAAAAAGAACAAATGCAGGTCATCGAAAGCTTTGTTAAATCGGTAGATGACAAAATTCCGGTAATTGCAGGTATTACGCTCGAAGGTACTTCTGTTGCAGCAGAAGAAGCAAAACGTGCCGTGAGTGCGGGTGCTTCGGCAGGTTTAATCTACCCTTCACATGGCTGGTTGCGTTTTGGCTATCAAAAAGGCGCACCACAAGACCGCTATAAAGCGATTTACGAAGAAAGCGGTTTGCCATCTATTTTATTCCAATATCCAGATGCAACGAAGGCCACTTACGACCTAGAAACTCTACTCGATATTTCTGCACAGCCGGGTGTGTTTGCCATGAAAAATGGTGTGCGTAACATGCGCCGTTGGGATGTTGAAATTCCAATTATTCGCCGTGAACGTCCAGACTTACAGATTTTGACATGCCACGATGAATATTTGCTTCATACCATGTTTGATGTAGACGGCGCTTTGGTTGGCTATGGCAACATTGCCCCTGAGCTTTTAATTGAAATGATTAAAGCAGGTAAAGCCAAAGATTATGCCAAAGCACGTGCACTTCACGACCAACTTTTACCAGTGACCCGTAATGTCTATCACCGCGGTTCACACATGGAAGGCACGGTAGCACTTAAACATGCATTGGTTGCTCGCGGAATTTTGGACCATGCCACTGTGCGTTCGCCTCTGCTTCCACTCGCAGATGGTGCTGAGCAAGAAATTCATGATGCGATGCGTCAAGCCGGAATTGGCAAGGTCGATTTAACCCAAGCCGTTGCTTAAATTCTATTCGGGCTAGCATGTACGCTAGCCTTTTTTTCCTGTACGCTGCCTGAGGCCAAACATCGGGCATGTCACTTAAAAACAATAATAAAAAGCATGCAAACTGTGGTGAACAGGTAGTGCGAAATAGAACAAAAAAACTACGAGGAATGTAGTCATAAGGAGATAGAAGATGACAAATCTAGCGGATGTAGAACCAATTAGTCATCATCAAAAAAATGCGGAAATTATTGCAAGACTTGAACGGCTTCCTGTGACTGGTCGATTGCAATTTATGCGAATTACCATTGGTATAGCGACCTTTTTTGACGCTTATACTGTTCTAGCAATTGCCTTTGCTTTACCCCAACTGATTACCGAATGGCACCTCACGCCTGCCTACGTCGGTGCGATCATTGCCGCGGGCTATGTCGGGCAACTGGTCGGTGCAATCTTCTTTGGTTCTCTTGCCGAAAAAGTCGGTCGCTTAAAAGTGCTGTCTTTTACCATTTTACTGTTTGTAGCAATGGACATTTCTTGTCTGTTTGCGTGGAGCGGAATGTCTCTGTTAATTTTCCGTTTCTTGCAAGGCGTTGGTACAGGGGGCGAAGTGCCTGTTGCGAGTGCCTATATTAATGAGTTTATTGGTGCAGAAAAGCGCGGTAAGTTTTTCTTGCTCTATGAAGTTTTATTCCCACTTGGCCTTATGTTTGCAGGCATGGCGGCATTTTTCCTGATGCCAATTTATGGCTGGAAAGTCATGTTTATTGTGGGTCTCGTTCCCTCTTTACTAGTCATTCCTTTACGGTTTTTCTTGCCTGAATCACCACGCTGGCTTGCTTCAAAAGGCCGTTTTAAAGAAGCAGATAAAGTCGTTAAAAGCTTTGAAGACGGTGCCATCAAAAGCGGTAAAACTTTGCCTGAACCTGTGGTTAAAGAAATTAACCCGCAAGGCATGGCAAAAACCGACTGGCGCGAGCTGTTCCGTGGCATTTACCGCAAACGTACCTTTACCCTGTGGGGCATGTGGTTTTGCGTATATATGGTGAACAACGCCATGGTGACTTGGCTGCCATCTCTCTACAAACAACACTTTGGCTTGTCGCTTCAAACCAGTTTGGGTTATGGCTGGATTACTTCGGGCGTGGGTGTGATTGCCTCTATTATCTGTGCATTAATGATCGACAAAGTCGGCCGCCGCCCTTGGTACAGTGCAGCGTTTTTCTTGGCAATTATTCCACTCATGAGCCTTTCAATTTTAGGCGCAAAATCGGCAATGGAAGTTGTAATTTTCGCAACGATTAGCTATGCCATTTTGCAAACCATTTCATTCTCTTTATACCTTTACGCTGCCGAACTTTACCCTACTCGCCTACGTGCGATGGGCATTGGTTTTAGTACCGCTTGGTTACGTGCCGGCTCTGCAATTGGACCAGTTATGGTCGGCCTCGTTGTTGGTGGCTATGGCATTCAATATGTGTTTAGTGTGCTTGCCGTTGTGGCGCTCATTGGTGGGCTTGTGACTTTCTTGTTTGCCATTGAAACCAAAGGCCAAGTGCTCGAAAAACTCTCTCCTTAATTCATCCATTTCATAAAAAGCTTGCCTAACCTCAGTGTTAGGCAAAGGGCTTATTCATGCTTAAAAAAGGAATTTAAAATGAATAAATATTTGCTATGGGGCTGTATTGGTCTAGGCAGTGTGAGCAACGCTTATGCAGAGCTTCCTCAAGAATTTGGCAAGTTAGAATTAAAACTTAACACCCGTTACTGGAACGATGAAGGCACCGCCCACCCCACGCTTGCCAACTCTTCGCCTTCGTCGAGTGAATATGAACAAAGTGCGTTAGGGCTTGAGTTAAATTATCAGTCACCGTACTTGTGGGACTGGCTTGGGTTAGATGGCTCACTCTATGCAGTCACCAAGTTATTTGACTCTGGCAAGCCTAGCGCTCAGCTTTTAGAGGTCGAAAATAACAGCAAGCTCGACCAAAACTTTGCGACTTTAGGGCAGCTCTACATCAAAGCTAAACTGGGCGATAAAGGCGAAATTAAATTAGGCCGCCAGTTGCAAGACTCGCTGTTACTTAAAAGTACCAATAACCGCGCCGTGCCCGACACTTTTTCGGGCGCGAGTGGTCAGTTTCAACTAAATGATCAGCTACAGACTTACATGGCTTACTATGACCGCTGGAAACCGCGCAGCATGGACTCTTTTGAAAAACTGGTGACTGAAAATGACGAGCGCATTGATTATGTCGGTTTGCTGGGTGCCAAGTATCAATACAAAAACTGGAGCTTGAATGCCGAGTATTTAAATAGCAAAGATTATTTAAAAAAGTATGGGGCGATTGCTCAATATAAATTGCCCTTGCATGGCTTGGCGTGGACATTTAACGCAGGTGTTTTTTTCTCGCGTGATGATGGCAAGCTGTTTAAATGCGGTGCCGAAACTGAGCTGGACTGTGTCAAAGGCCAAGACATTAACAACAGTGGCAATGGTTACTTTGTCGATGTAAATGTGGCCAAGAATAATCTTGAAGGTGGCATTGCTGTTTCAAAGTTTGATGGCTTTTGGATTGAAGATAACTTTGCTGTGCACTCCGCCCGCAACTCGGTTTTAACGCAAGACCACGGCACCAACCCGTTTCCGACCTCTGCGACCATTGGCCCCGACTTTACCAATAATGATGAAACCGCTGTTGCCCTTCGCCTGAAATATAACTGGAAAGACTACGTCAAAGGTTTAAAAACCGAAGCGAAGTATATTTATGGTTTTGGCGCGCACCAAAGTAACACCAGTAGTGATATTGAAGGTAAAGAGCGTTACTTTGACTTTACGGTGAGTTATGCCTTGCCGTGGGTAAAAAACTTAGATGTGCGTTATTCATTTTTGCATTATGAGTCGAAGTTTGAAAATGCAAACCTAGGTGAGAAAATAAATGGACTAACGCGTAAAGATTGGGACCAGCACCGAGTATTTATTAATTACCGTTATACATTTTAAGAGCAAGCTAAGCGTTTA